>NZ_JARYGZ010000004.1 GCF_029906645.1 Sphingomonas oryzagri | reverse complement strand
CTACACGCCGAGCCGCCGCCCGCATGTCCCTTCATCCAACCAACAATGAGAAAGAACGCAACAGCTTCCCTGCCCCGATTTTGACCTCGGGGGATCGTTTGACCGATCCGGAAAGTGTTACGCGGAAACTCTGAGAGTAACCGCCCCCTGATTTTCTGGCAAGAAGTTTTTCAACTTCGCCTGTTTCAGGAGCCTCAGCGAGCCGTCCGTGGTGGCCGTCCGCTGCGGTGAAGGGGCCTCTACAGACGCTCTCCGGACCCGTCAACGATTCGATGCGAAAAAATTTTGCGGTCGCGCAATTTTTCTCCGACGGCGGTTTTCCGCCTGTCCACAGCGATGGGTGGCAAAGCGCCACCGTTTTGCCCATCATGCCCCGCGACAGGACGCAGGGAAGGATCACGCATGCGCTTCACGGGCACCGACAGATATGTCGCGACCGACGATCTCAAGGTGGCGGTCAATGCCGCGGTGAAGCTGCGCCGCCCGTTACTGGTCAAGGGTGAACCGGGCACGGGCAAGACGGTCCTCGCCCACGAGATCGCAGCGGCCACCGGCGCCCCGCTGATCGAATGGCACGTCAAGTCGACCACCAAGGCGCATCAGGGCCTCTACGAATATGACGCGGTCGCCCGGCTGCGCGACGGCCAGCTCGGCGACCCGCGCGTCCACGACATCGCCAACTACATCCGCAAGGGGAAGCTCTGGGAGGCCTTCACCTCTCCCGCCCTCCCCGTTCTGCTGATCGACGAGATCGACAAGGCCGACATCGAATTCCCCAACGACCTGCTGCAGGAACTCGATCGGATGTCGTTCGACGTCTACGAGACGCACGAGACAGTGACTGCGCGCGAGCGGCCGATCGTGGTGATCACGTCGAACAACGAGAAGGAGCTGCCGGACGCGTTCCTGCGCCGCTGCTTCTTCCACTATATCCGCTTCCCCGACCGGGACACGATGGAGGCGATCGTCGCCGTCCACTTCCCCGATATCGAGAAGCGCCTCGTCGCCCGCGCGCTCGACATCTTCTACGAGGTGCGCGACGTGCCCGGCCTCAAGAAGAAGCCCTCGACCAGCGAACTGATCGACTGGCTGAAGCTGCTGCTCCATGAAGACATGCCGATGGAGGTTCTGGCGGAAAAGGACATCCGCAAGGCGATCCCCCCGCTCCACGGCGCGCTGCTGAAGAACGAGGCCGACGTGATGCTGTTCGAGCGGTTGGCCTTTCTCGCCCGGCGCCAGGGATCCTGAGGGCGCGGCCGAGATGTTCGTCTCCTTCCTCGACGCGCTTCGCAAGGCCGGCATCCCCGCCAGCCCCAAGGAGCATCTCGCTCTGCTGGAGGCGCTCGACGCCGAGGTGATCGGGCAGAGTCCGGAGGAATTCTATTATCTCGCCCGCGCGATCTACGTGAAGGACGAGGGGCTGCTCGATCGCTTCGACCAGGTGTTCGCCGAGGTCTTCAAGGGCGTGATCGGCGAACCCACGCCGGAGGGCGAAATCCCCGAGGACTGGCTGAAGGCCGTCACCGAGAAGTTTCTGACGCCCGAAGAGATGGAGGCGATCAAGTCGCTCGGCTCGTGGGACGAGATCATGGAGACGTTGAAAAAGCGGCTCGAGGAACAGCAAGGCCGCCACCAGGGCGGCAACAAGTGGATCGGCACCGGCGGCACCTCGCCGTTCGGGAATGGCGGCTACAACCCGGAAGGCGTGCGGATCGGAGGCGAGAGCCGCCACAAGCGGGCGATCAAGGTGTGGGAGAAGCGCGAGTTCCGCAATCTCGACAACTCGATCGAACTCGGCACGCGCAACATCAAGGTTGCGCTGCGCCGCCTGCGCCGCTTCGCGCGCACCGGTGCGGCCGACGAGCTGGACCTTGACGCCACCATCGCCGGCACCGCCCGCAAGGGCTATCTCGACATCAATATGCGCCCCGAACGGCGCAATGCGGTAAAACTTCTGCTGTTCCTCGACGTCGGCGGATCGATGGATCCGTTCATCAAGCTCTGCGAGGAGCTGTTCTCGGCCGCCACCGCCGAGTTCAAGCATCTCGAATTCTTCTATTTCCACAACTGCGTCTACGAAGGCGTGTGGAAAGACAATCGCCGCCGCTTTCAGGAGCGCACCCCGACGTGGGACGTGCTCCACAAATTCGGCCACGACTATAAATTGCTGTTCGTCGGCGACGCGCAGATGAGCCCTTACGAGATCACCCATCCCGGCGGCTCCGTGGAGCATAACAATCCGGAGGCGGGCGGCGTCTGGCTCCAGCGGATGACCGGCGTCTACGCCTCGGCCGCCTGGCTCAACCCAGTTCCGGAGGCGCAATGGGGCTATTCGCAATCGACACGACTGATCCGGGAGATCATGGCCGACCGGATGTTCCCGCTGACATTGCAGGGGCTGGACGAGGCGGCGCGATCGCTCAGCCGCAAGCGCTGAAGGTTCAGTCGAGCGCACCGCGCTGAGGCGCACCGGCACGCTGCGCATCGTGCGGATCGAGCTGGCCGCTATTCATCTCCAGTCGCTGGATGCGGCTCTCCAGCCCGTCCATGCGCCCCGACAGCCGATCGACGCCGGTCGTCTGCTGCTGCGGATCGAGCACCAGCACCCGGAGCAGCGCGATGATCAGAAAGGACATGAAGGCACCGCCGAAGGCGCCTGCCATGAAGCACGCGACAAAACCCCGATTCATCCGCGCGATCCTCTTGCCCGGCCCGCTATTCTCCCACATCCAGCATATCGACTGCCCGCCGGACACGCCACTGCGCCGGATGGAGGCTTGACCTCGCTTCGTCGCTGGGGATGAACCTCAGGCCATGATCCTCGTGCCGACCGCGCCATGGGCCCATTATGTCGGCGATGCCTGCGCCTGGGCCGGCGCGGCGCTCGCCGCACGCTGGCAGCACCGCCGCTGGCCCGAGGAGGCCGGCCGTCTCGCCGCCGCGACCAGCCCCGGCTATTTCCTCAGCCTGGCGATCGGCGCAGTGATCGGTGCGTGGCTGATGGGATCGGGCAACACGCTGCGCAGCGCCATCGTCACGCCATCGCATAGCATCGCCGGCGCGCTCGCGGGCGGGATCGTCGCGGTGGAGATATGGAAGTGGGCGAAGGGCATCCGCCGATCGACCGGCGGCGGTTTCGTGCTGCCGATCTGCGTCGGGATCGTCATCGGTCGCTTCGGCTGCCTGTTCGCCGGCCTTCCGGACTTCACCTACGGCACCCCGACCAGCCTGCCATGGGCGGTTGATCTCGGCGACGGAATCGGGCGGCACCCGGTCGAACTCTACGAATCCACCGCGATGGCGATCTTTACGATCGTCTATGTCCGCGCCCGGCTGCGCGGTGCGCGATGGGCGAGCACCCACGCTTTCCACGCGATGATTATCGTCTATGCTGCCCAACGTTTCGCGTGGGAGTTCTGGAAGCCCTACCCGACGGTTATCGGGCCGCTGAACATCTTCCACCTGCTGATGATGGGGCTGATCGTCTATGGCATCCTCTGGTGGCGACGCGGCGACGATCGAGCGGGTGGCTGATCCGTTCGGGCGGAAGGCCGCGCCCTATATCTTCCACGGCCAGACCACGAGCCTGTGCGAGACCTGCCTCGAGCCCGTCCCCGCCAAGATCATCATCGAGGAGGACGAGCGCGTCTATTACCTCAAGCGCTGCCGCGATCATGGCGTGCAGAAAACGCTGATCAGCGACGACCTCGATTACTGGCGCCAGCAGAAACTCTGGATCAAGCCCGGCGACCGTCCGCTCACCGCGCAGACTCGCACCGAGGCCGGCTGCCCGTTCGATTGCGGCCTCTGCCCCGACCACGAGCAACATAGCTGCCTCGCGATCATCGAGATCAACCAAGCGTGCAACCTCGCCTGCCCTGTCTGCTTCGCCGACGCGACCGACATGCACGGCACCCACCGCCCGCTGGCCGAGATCGAGCGGATGCTCGATGCGCTGGTGGAGAGCGAGGGCGAGCCGGATCTCGTTCAGCTTTCCGGCGGCGAGCCGACCATTCATCCCGATTTCTTTGCGATCCTCGATGCGGTGAAGGCGCGGCCGGTGCGCCACGTGATGATCAACACCAACGGCGTGCGGATCGCGCAGGATCCGGCCTTCGTCGAGCGCCTGGCGAGCTACGCCCCGCGTCTCGAAGTCTATCTCCAGTTCGATTCGCTGAACGACGAGGCGTTGATGGACCTGCGCGGCGCGCGGCTCTCACGCATCCGCCAGCAGGCGCTGGAGGCGCTGGAACGGGTCGGGCTTTCCACCACGCTTGTCGCGGTGATGAAGTGCGGGGTGAACGATGGCGAGGTTGCGGAGATCGTCCGCCATGCGCTCACCTGGTCGTGCGTGCGCGGCGTCACCTTCCAGCCTGTGCAGGATGCCGGCCGCAACGAGGGGTTCGAAGCCGACGCCAACCGGGTGCTGCTCACCCAGATCCGCCGTGAGGTCGCCAAGGCCGGCGTGTTCGACCTCGACGACATGATCCCGCTGCCCTGCAATCCGGACCAGATCTGCATCGGCTACGGCCTGCGCGACGGGCAGCATGTCACCCCGATCACGTCGCTGCTGCCGCGCGAGATGATCCTGCAGGGGCCGAACACGATCAGCTACGAGGCCTATCCGGCGCTGCGCAAGGGCATCCTCGATCTGCTCTCGCTCGCCACCGCTCAGGCCAATACTGAGGAAAAACTGGCCGGCGTGCTCTGCTGCCTGCCCCACGCGATGGTGCCGGAGGAGCTGAGCTACGCAAACAGCTTCCGCGTGGTGATCCTGCAATTCCTCGATCGCTACAATTTCGATCTTGGCACGGTGAAGCGCAGCTGCGTGCATTTCGTCACCGGCGACGGCCAGATCATCCCCTTCGACACCTACAACACCTTCTATCGGGACGGCGCGGAGGGCGCCGGCGTGCTCGCCCGGCATCGGGCACTGGCGGGAGCGGGACGGCGATGAAGACCCTGTTCGGCGGAATCCTGCTCGCCATCGGCGCGCTGATCGCAGGCGCGAGCGGACTGTGCTCGCTGGGGGTACTGATCGCGGGCATGAGCGGAGGCAGTTTCGGAAGCGCCATTCCGATGGTCCTGATCTTCGGCGGCATCCCCTTCGCGATCG
This sequence comes from Sphingomonas oryzagri, assembly GCF_029906645.1. Lineage (NCBI taxonomy): Bacteria > Pseudomonadati > Pseudomonadota > Alphaproteobacteria > Sphingomonadales > Sphingomonadaceae > Sphingomonas > Sphingomonas oryzagri. The sequence goes on along the minus strand of NZ_JARYGZ010000004.1, from coordinate 204,564 downwards.
GCGTCGGCCTGATCTTCGCGGGTCGCGGGCTGATCCGCGAGGATGACGAAGACCGCCACTAGCCGGTTGACCTCCCCTCCCTTCGCCGCCATCGCGCTCGGCAAAGGCGATCGGGAGACGATGATGAGCGGCAAGAGGCAGACAGGGCATATCCTGCTGGCGAGCCTCGTCGGCACCTCGGTCGAGTTCTACGACTTCTATATCTACGCCACCGCCGCCAGCCTCGTCTTCGGCCCGCTCTTCTTCCCGGCCAGTTCGGATTCGGCGCAGCTTCTCTCTTCCTACGCGAGCTTCGGCCTCGCCTTCCTCGCCCGACCGCTGGGCGGCGCGCTGTTCGGCCATTTCGGAGACCGGATCGGGCGCAAGTCGACGCTGGTCGCCTCGCTGCTCCTGATGGGCCTTTCCACCGCCGCCATCGCCTTCCTGCCGACCTATCCGATGGTCGGCTGGGTGGCGCCGGCCCTGCTCTGCCTGCTCCGCTTCGGACAGGGCATCGGGCTTGGCGGGGAATGGAGCGGCGCGGCCCTGCTCGCGGTGGAGAACGCCCCACCCGGATGGCGCGCTCGCTTCGGCATGGCGCCGCAGCTCGGCGCGCCGGTCGGTTTCCTCGCGGCCAACGGCTTCTTCCTGCTGCTCGGCGCGACGCTGACGCCCGAGCAGTTCAAGGATTGGGGCTGGCGCATTCCGTTCGTCGCCAGCGCGCTGCTGGTCGGCCTCGGCCTCTGGGTCCGCCTCAAGCTCACCGAGACCGCCGCCTTCGCCGCCGCGCTGGAAGAGGCGCCGCCGGCGCGCGTGCCGATCGCCGACGTGCTGCGCGATCATCTCGGCCGCACCGTCGCCGGCATCCTCGGCGTCGTCTGCTGCTTCGCGGTCTATTATATCGCGACCGCCTTCGCGCTCGGCTACGGCACCACCAAGCTCGGCTATGCCAAGCAGGCCTTTCTGGAGGCGCAACTCGTCGCGATCCTGTTCATGGCGGTAGGCATCGTTCTGGCCGGCTGGGCCTCCGACAAGCTCGATCCGCGCCGCGTGCTGATCTGGGGCTGCATCGCCGCGATCGTCGCGGGCGCGCTGCTCGGGCCACTGCTCGGCAGCGGATCGATGCGCCACGCCTTCGTCTTCCTCGCGCTGGCCCTGCTGGCGATGGGGTTCGTCTACGGCCCGCTCGGCGCCTGGCTGCCGAGCCTGTTCCCGCCGCAGGTGCGCTACACCGGCACCTCGCTCGCCTTCAACGTCGGCGGGATCATCGGCGGCGGCCTTACCCCTATCCTCGCCAAGTTGCTGGCGGATGGATACGGGCTGGCGACGGTGGGCGCCTATATGGCGGGCGCGGCGGCGGTGAGCATCGTCGGCCTGCTCCTCGCCGGTCGTGGAAGCTACGACGCGGGACGCACGGCGCCGATCGAGATGTGATGCCGATCGGCAATCCGGCTTGGCCGGGCTGTCGGGACGCTGGACGCAGCCCTCGCTTCCGGTCAGGCTTGGTCGCGTGACCCAGCCGATCCCCCTCGCCCGCCGGACTCTTGCGCAACTTGCGCCCGCGATCGGGCGCCCCGCTTACGACCCGGCCGGGATCCGCCCCGGCATCGTCCACCTCGGCCTCGGCGGCTTCCACCGCGCGCATATGGCGCGCTACACCCATGCGCTGATGAACCGCGATCCGGCGGCGCTCGGCTGGGGCATCGTCGGAGCCGGGCTGCTTCCCGCCGACCGCCGGATACGGGACGCGCTCGCACCGCAGGACCATCTCTACACGCTGGTCGAGCGTGACGGCTCGGGCGAGACGATCGAGATCATTGGCTCGGTCGCGGATGTCGTCTTCGCCGGAGAGGACAGTACGGCCCTGCTCGACGCGATCGGGTGGGCGGAGATCCGCATCGTCAGCCTCACCATCACCGAACATGGCTACTGCCTCGATCCGGCGACCAAGCGGCTGGCGCCCGACCACCCGGCGATCGCCGCCGACCTCGCGGATCCCGAGCATCCGAAGAGCGCGGTCGGTATCATCGTCGAGAGCTATCGCCGCCGTCGCGATACGGGCACCCGCCCCTTCACCGCGTTGAGCTGCGACAACATCCAGCATAACGGCCATGTGCTGAAACAGGCGGTGCTCGATTTCGCGACGCTACGCGAGCCGGATCTCGCGCGCTGGATCGAGCGCGAGGCGCGTTTCCCCAGCACGATGGTGGATCGCATCACCCCGGTTACGCAGGCCGGCGACATCGCCGACCTGGCCGCACGGCATGGGGTCGCCGATGCGTGGCCGGTCGTCTCCGAGCGCTTCACCCAATGGGTGATCGAGGACGATTTCGTCGATGGACGGCCCGATTGGGATCAAGTCGGCGCGCAATTCGTCACCGACGTCGCGCCCTACGAGTTCATGAAGCTGCGGCTGCTCAACGCCAGCCACCTCGCCATCGCGGGCCTGGGCCGGCTGATCGGCTACGAGACGATCGACGAGACGATGCGCGACGATCGCATCCGCCGATACATGTCTGCCCTGATGGAGCGGGAGACCGGGCCGACCCTGCTCCCCGTCCCCGGAATCGACCTGCCGATCTACAAAACCGAACTGATCGACCGCTTCGCCAACCCCGCGATCCGCGACACGGTGGAGCGGGTGAATACCGACGCGGCGCTCAACTATCTGCTCGATCCGGTGCGCGACCGGTTGGCGTCGGAGGGGTCGATCGATCTGCTCGCACTCGGCGTCGCCGCATGGCTGCGGCGCGTGCGCGGTATCGATGAGAACGGCACGGTGATCGACGTGCGGCACCCGATGGCCGCGCTGCTGCGGGAGAAAGCGATCGAGGGCGGACGCGATCCGGCGCCGCTCCTGTCGATCACCAGCCTGTTCGGATCATTGGGTGAGGACCGGCGGTTCGTCGCGGCGGTCGGCAGCCACCTCGCGGCGATCTACGAACATGGCGCGGCAGGCGCGCTCGACGCCTGCCTGCGCGACCTTGCCGGTTAGCCGATCCGGCTCGCCAGCTCCTTGTTGATGGCCAGTGCGGCCAGCGTGCCCAGCGCGCCCGACAGCAGGTAGCCACCAGCCGCCATCAGCCCGTAATTGGTGGCGAGCAGCAACGCCGCCAGCGGGGCGAAGCCGGCGCCGAACAGCCAGGCGAGGTCCGACGTCAGCGCCGATCCGGTGTAACGCGACGGCATCGAGAAGCTCGACGCCACCGCGCCCGACGACTGGCCGAAGGACAGGCCGAGCAGCACGAAGCCGATGATCATGAACGCCGCCGTACCGATCTCACCCGTGCCGAGCAGCTGCGGGGCGAACCCGCTATAGGCCGCGATCGCGCCGGCGCAGAAGCCGAGCAGGTAGCGGCGGCCGACCCGGTCCGCGATCAGGCCGGAGGCGACGATCGCCAGCACGCAGATCAGGGCGCCGCCCATCTCGACGATCAGGAAGCGCGCGGCCGCCTCGTTGGTGAACAGCACCACCCATGACAGCGAGAACACCGTCACCATGTGGAACAGAGCGAAGCTGGCGAGCGGGGCGAAGGCACCGATCACGATCTTGAGGCCGTCCGAACGCAGCGTCTCGCGCACCCGCGAAGGCTGGAGTTCGCGGTTGTCGAACAGCTGCTCATACTCCGGCGTTACCACCATGCGCAGCCGGGCGAACAGCGCCACCACGTTGAGCGCGAAGGCGACGAAGAACGGATAGCGCCAGCCCCAATCAAGGAAATCGCCATCGGACAGGTTGGTCAGCGAGTAGGCGAACAGCCCGCTCGCCACGATCAGGCCGAGCGGGGCGCCGAGTTGCGGCACCATCGCGTACCAGCCGCGCTTGTTCTCCGGCGCGTTGAGTGCGAGAAGCGACGCGAGCCCGTCCCAGGCGCCGCCGAGCGCGATGCCCTGGCCGACCCGGAAGATGCAGAGGAACAGCGCCGACAGCCAGCCCACCGATGCGTGCCCCGGCAGGAAGGCGATCGCGACGGTGGAGCTGCCGAGCAGGAACAGGGCGGCGGTCAGCTTGGTGCCGCGTCCGTAATTGCGATCGATCGCGAGGAAGAGCAGCGATCCGATCGGCCGGGCGATGAACGCCAGCGAGAAGATGGCAAACGACCACAGGGTGGCGTCGATATGGTTCATGTACGGAAAGACGAGCCGCGGAAACACCAGCACCGAGGCGATCGCGTACACGAAGAAATCGAAGAATTCGGACGTGCGCCCGATGATCACGCCGATCGCGATCTCGCTCGGTCGCACCTCGTGGCTACCATGCGTATGGATTTCCGGGCCTGCCTGGCCGACCGGCAACGCGCTCTGTGCCATCATATTATCTCTCCCGCCCTTGCGGCCCGAAGAGCGTGCATCGACCGCAACGGCAATTCAACGCGGAAAATCGTCGATAGACCCACGTCCATAGGACAAAATGTCATATCGCTGCGTCGCAACATTCGTCATAAGGCGCGCCCATGAACAGGAATCATCTTTCCCGAGTCCATCGGAAGGCGCGGATTGCACCCATTCTGGCACTCCCGCTGACGCTCGCCGGCTGCGACATGCAGGTGCTTTTTCCGGCCGGCGATGTCGCGCGGCAGCAGGCGCATCTTCTGGCGATTTCTACCGCGCTGATGCTCCTGATCATCATCCCCGTGATGATCCTCACGGTGTTGTTCGCCTGGCGCTATCGCCAAAGCAACACCGAAGCCACCTACCGGCCGGACTGGGATCACTCCACGGTGCTGGAACTGGTGATCTGGTCGGCCCCGCTGCTGATCATCATCGCGCTTGGCGCGCTGACCTGGATCACCACCCACACGCTCGATCCCTATCGCCGGCTGGAACGCCTCGCGCCCGGCAAGGCGGTGCCGGCGAACAGCAAGCCGCTGGAGATCGACGTCGTCGCGCTCGACTGGAAGTGGCTCTTCATCTACCCCGAACAGCGCATCGCCACCGTCAACGGCCTCGCCCTGCCGGTCGATCGGGAAGTCCAGTTCAAGCTCACCGCCAGCTCGGTGATGAACAGCTTCTACGTGCCGTCGCTGGCCGGCCAGGTCTACGCGATGCCGGGGATGCAGACGCAGCTCCACGCCGTGCTCAACAAGACCGGCCGTTTCGGCGGCATCTCCGCCAACTATAGCGGCGCAGGCTTCTCGGGCATGCACTTCCAGGTCGCCGGCATGAGCGCCGCCGATTTCGGCAAGTGGGTCGAAAAGACCAAGGCCGCCGGCGGCACCCTCGACACGCCGACCTACCTGAACCTCGCCAAGCCGAGCGAGGACGCGCCGATGATGCGCTGGGCGTCCGTCGATCCGACCCTGTTCAACCGGATCGTCAACCAGTGCGCCACCCCCGGCACGCCCTGCATGAGCGATGTCATGCAGAAGGACATGGGCGGTGACATGCACGGCATGAACATGGGCCACCCGGCCCCGCCCGTGAACAACACGCTGCCGAAATCGCCGCCCGGTGCGCTCCAGCGCTCGCCGGACGCACTCGGCTCCTCGCCGCGCCCGGCCAATGCGCCGGACAATGCGCCCGCCATGCCCCATTCGCACAGCTGAGATCGCCGATGTCACTCGAACTCCCCAAGATGATCTTCGGGCGCTTCACGCTCGACGCGCTGCCGATCCACGAGCCGATCCTGGTCGGCACCTTCATCGGCGTCGCCATCGGCGGCATCGCTTTGCTCTCGGTGCTGACCTACTTCAAATGCTGGACCTATCTCTGGAAGGAGTGGTTCACCAGCGTCGACCACAAGCGCATCGGCGTCATGTACATGGTGCTGGGCCTCGTCATGTTCCTGCGCGGATTCTCCGACGCGATCATGATGCGCGCGCAGCAGTCCATGTCCTTCGGCGACAACCAGGGCTTCCTGCCGGCACACCATTATGACCAGGTGTTCACCGCGCACGGCGTGATCATGATCTTCTTCGTGGCGATGCCGTTCGTCACCGGCCTCATGAACTTCGTGGTGCCGCTGCAGATCGGCGCGCGCGACGTGAGCTTCCCCTTCCTGAACAATTTCAGCTTCTGGATGACGGCCATGGGCGCCGCCATCGTGATGATGAGCCTGTTCGTGGGCGAGTTCGCGCGCACTGGCTGGCTGGCGATGGCCCCGCTCTCGGAGCTGGATTATTCGCCCGACGTCGGCGTCGACTATTACATATGGGCGCTGCAGATAGCCGGTGTCGGCACATTGCTGTCCGGCATCAACCTGGTCTGCACGATCGTGAAGATGCGCGCGCCGGGCATGAACCTGATGAAGATGCCGGTCTTCACCTGGACCGCGCTCTGCACCAACATCCTGATCGTCGCCGCCTTCCCGATCCTGACCGCGGTGCTCGTGCTGCTGTCGCTCGATCGCTACGTCGGCACCCACTTCTTCACCAACACCGGTGGGGGCAATTACATGCTCTACACCAACATGATCTGGATCTGGGGCCACCCGGAGGTCTACATCCTGATCCTGCCCGCCTTCGGCGTCTTCTCGGAGGTGACCTCCACCTTCTCCAGCAAGCGCCTCTTCGGCTACACCTCGATGGTCTACGCGACCCTCGTGATCATGATCCTGTCCTACCTCGTGTGGCTGCACCACTTCTTCACGATGGGTTCGGGCGCGAGCGTGAACAGCTTCTTCGGCATCACGACGATGATCATCTCGATCCCGACGGGGGCCAAGCTCTTCAACTGGCTGTTCACCATGTATCATGGCCGCATCCGGTTCGAGCTGCCGATGATGTGGACGGTGGCGTTCATGCTCACCTTCACGATCGGCGGCATGACCGGCGTGATGCTCGCGGTGCCGCCGGCCGACTTCGTGCTGCACAATTCGCTGTTCCTGGTGGCGCACTTCCACAACGTGATCATCGGCGGCGTGCTGTTCGGCATGTTCGCGGGGATCAACTACTGGTGGCCCAAGGCCTTCGGCTTCAAGCTCGACGAGTTCTGGGGCAAGGTGAGCTTCTGGTTCTGGGTGGTCGGCTTCTGGGTCGCCTTCACGCCGCTCTACGTGCTCGGCCTGATGGGCGTGACGCGCCGCCTGCGCCACTTCGACGATCCCTCGCTGCAGATCTGGTTCGTCATCGCCGCCGTCGGCGCCGCGCTGATCGCGATCGGCATCGCTGCCATGCTGATGCAGTACTATGTCAGCATCCGCGACCGGAACACGCCGCGCCTGCGCGACACCACGGGCGATCCCTGGGGTGGCCGTACGCTGGAGTGGGCGACCTCGTCGCCGCCGCCGGCCTACAACTTCGCCTTCTCGCCGATCGTGCATGACCTCGATGCGTATGCCGACATGAAGGAGCGCGGCTACGTGCGTCCGGAGCAGGGCTTCCGCCCGATCCTGATGCCGAAGAACACCCCGGCGGGCCTGATCCTCGCGGTGTTCGCGGCAGGCTTCGGCGTGGCGATGATCTGGTACGTCTGGTGGCTGGCGGCTTTGTGCTTCGTCGCCCTGGTCGGCACCGCGATTGTCCACACCTTCAACTACGACCGGGAGTTCCACATTCCCGAAAGCGAAGTGCGCGAGACGGAAGCCGCACGCACCCAGCAACTTCTGGCGGCGGGAATCTGATCGATGGCGAACGCACCCACCATGACCGACGCCCAGGGCAAGCCCATCTTCCTCGACATGCACGAGCATGACCATGAGGCCGGCGGCTCCACGATGCTGGGCTTCTGGATCTACCTGATGAGCGATTGCCTCATCTTCGCGATGCTGTTCGCGGCCTATGCGCTGTTCGGCACCAGCTATGCGGGTGGCCCCAAGCCGTCCGAGCTGTTCGAGCTGCCGCTGGTCGCGGTCAACACCTCGATGCTGCTGCTGTCGTCGATCACCTACGGCTTCGCGATGATCGCGATGCAGGAGAAGAAAAAGTCGGCCGTGCTGATCTGGCTGGCGATCACCGGCCTGTTCGGCGCCGCGTTCGTCGGCATCGAGCTTTCGGAGTTCCACAACCTGATCCGCGAGGGCGCCACGCCCGAGCGTTCGGCCTTCCTCTCCTCCTTCTTCACGCTCGTCAGCACCCACGGCCTGCACGTGACGTTCGGCATCATCTGGCTGATCACGCTGATGGTGCAGGTTGGCCGCTTCGGCCTCACCGCCGCCAACCAGCGCCGCCTGATGTGCCTGTCGCTGTTCTGGCACTTCCTCGACGTCATCTGGATCGGCGTCTTCACCTTCGTCTACCTGATGGGAGTCCTGCGTTGAGCGCCGCCCACGATCACGCCGCCGATCACGGCCACGGCCATGGCGATCACCCGCCCGTCACCCGCTCGGGCTATCTGACCGGCTTCATCCTGTCGGTCATCCTCACCGCCATTCCCTTCTGGCTGGTGATGACCGGCAAGCTCGGCAGCCCGGTGATGACCGGTTACGTCATCATGGCGCTGGCCGCGGTGCAGGTGATCGTCCACGTCGTCTACTTCCTCCACCTCAACGCGAAGGCGGAGGCCGGCTGGCAGTTCATGGCGACCGTCTTCACCATCGTCGTGGTGGTGATCACCTTGGCCGGTTCGCTGTGGGTGATGTACCACATGAACGTCAACATGATGCCGGGGTCCGCGGACAGCGCGAGCGGCATGTGAACGGACGGCGGCGCCTCGGCCTCGCGGCCCTCGCGCTGCCGATCGTCGCCGGGCTGGTGTGGCTCGGCATCTGGCAGGTCCATCGCCTGGCCTGGAAGCGGGCGCTGATCGCACAGGTCGCACACAAGCTGGCGTCCGCCCCGGTGGACGCCCCCGGCGCGGACCGGTGGCCCGCCCTCTCCTCCGCCGACAGCTACACCCGCCTCGTCGTGCGGGGTCGCTATATCCCCGCAGTGCCCACCTTCGTACAGGCTGCGACCACGCTGGGTCCGGGCTATTGGGTGCTCTCCCCCCTCCGATCCGATCGCGGCTTCACCCTGCTGATCAATCGCGGATTCGTCCCGCAGGGCGACAAAGCGAGGCCCATCCCCACCCCGGCCGGGGAGGTGGCGGTCACCGGCCTGCTCCGCCTGAACGAGCCCAAAGGCGGCTTCCTGCGCGCCAACGATCCGGCCGACGATCGCTGGTATTCGCGCGACGTGAACGCGATCGCCGCCAAGCGCGGCATCGGGCCGGTCGCCCCCTATTTCGTCGATGCCGACGCGCAAGCCTCGCCCGGTTGGCCACGCGGCGGGCTGACGGTCATCCGCTTCCCCAACAATCACCTGCAATATGCACTGACCTGGTTCGCCATGGCGGCCCTGCTCGCCGGCGCCGTGGGCTGGATGGCGCTCCGGCCATCGAAGGACTAGACCGCCCGTATATGGCCGGGCTGCTCCCTCTCCCGCTCCGCCGCATACCCGGCGCATCCGAGGATGTCGGCGCACGCAACATGCTGCTGCTCACGCAGCTGCGCTGGCTCGCCATCGCCGGACAACTCGCGGCGATCTTCGCCGCCTGGCTGTGGATCGGCGACGCGCTGCCGATCGTGCCGATGGTGGCGATCACCGCGGCGCTGGCCGGCCTCAACCTCTCCACCCTGTCGCTGCTCCATCGGGGCTGGAAGGTCGCCAACCACCAGCTCTTCGTGGCGATCCTGATGGATTGGGCAGCGCTCAGCAGCCAGGTTTATCTCAGCGGCGGCACCACCAACCCGTTCGCGTCGATCGGGCTGCTGCAGGTGGTGATCGGCGCGATGCTGCTCGACATCTGGTCGAGCTGGGCGCTGGTGGTGCTGCACAGCCTGACCTTCGCCATGCTCTCGGCCTTTCACCGGCCCTTGGCGCTGCCATCCGGCTACGGCACCGTCTTCTCGCCGGTGCACATGCTGGCGAGCTGGCTGAACTTCGTGCTGGTGTGCGTGCTGCTGATGCTGTTCGTCACCCGGATCAGCCGCAACCTGCGCATCCGCGACGCCCGGCTGGCCGAACTGCGCCAGCAGGCGGCGGAAGAGGATCATATCGTCCGTATGGGCCTGCTCGCCTCGGGCGCCGCGCACGAGCTGGGGACGCCGCTCGCCTCGATGTCGGTGATTCTCGGCGACTGGCGGCACCAGCCGGACCTCCAGCCGCTGACCGAGGAGATCGGCGAGATGCAGGCAGCGGTGGCGCGCTGCAAGGATATCGTCACCGGCATCCTCTACGCATCTGGCGAGGCACGCAGCGAGCGGGTGGAGCGGACCTCGCTCTCCGCCTTCGTGGCGCAGGTCGCGCGGGACTGGGATGCCCTGCGGCCCGGCATGATCACCCTGCGGGACCGATCGGACCATGCCATCCCCATCGTCGCCGATCGCACGCTGGTGCAGGTGCTCTTCAACCTGCTCGACAATGCGATCGAGGCCGGCGCCAGCCATGTCACGCTGATCGCCGAGACCGACGAAAACACCCTCCGACTCTCGGTGGAGGACGATGGGCCGGGCTTCGCACCCGGCATGATCGAAGGCCTGGGCAAGCCCTATCGCTCGACCAAGGAACGGCGCGGCGCGGGCCTCGGCCTGTTCCTCGCGGTCAACGTGCTGCGCAAGCTCGGCGGCACCGTCACCGCCGCGCCCGGTGCGCAGGGCGGCGCGGTGGTGACGCTGGCGATCCCCCTGACGGCGCTGACGCTGGAGGAGCTGCGATGAGCGCGCGTCGCCTGCTGATCGTCGAGGATGACGAAGGTTTCGCGCGCACGCTGGGCCGTTCGTTCGAGAAGCGCGGCTATGCGGTGCGGACGCTGCACGGCCCCGACGACATCGCCGCCACCGTCGCCGATTTCCGGCCGGGCTTCGCGGTGGTGGATCTTCGCCTCGGCCACGCCTCCGGCCTCGCCTGCGTCGAGCAGTTGCACCTGCTCGATCCGGCTATGCGGATCGTCGTGCTGACCGGCTTCGCCAGCATCGCGACGGCGGTGGAGGCGATCAAGCTCGGCGCCACCAATTACCTGACCAAGCCTGCGGACACCGACGACATCGAGCGCGCGTTCGAGGCAGTGGAAGGAAACGCCGAAACCAGCCTGTCCGCCCGCCCGACCTCCATCAAGACGATCGAGTGGGAACGTATCCACCAGACTCTGGCCGAAACCGGCTTCAACATCTCGGAAACGGCGCGGCGGCTCGGGATGCACCGCCGCACGCTGGCGCGGAAGCTGGGCAAGCGGCACGTCTGAGCCGTCAGTGCTTCTGTTCGATCATCGCCAGAAACGCCTCCGCCGCACGACTCGCCGGGCGCCCGCGCGGGCGCAGGCCGAAGAAGCGGCGCGGTGGAATGTCGAGCGGCAAGGCGTGGAGATGCCCCGCCGACAATGCCGATCCGACGACAAGGGTGGACAATACCGCCGCCCCCGCCCCGGCGATGACCGCGCTGCGCACCGCCTCGTTGGACGGCAGCGTGAGCGCGACGTGCAGTTCGGCCGGATCGATCCCCAGCGTCGCCAGCACCGCCTCGAAACTGGAGCGCGTGCCCGATCCCGCCTCGCGCAGCACCCAGTCCGCCGAACGGATCCATCCTGCGTCGATCCGTGATGGCCCCGCTTCCGCCTGCACCAGCAGCATGTGATCGTCGGCGATCGGCCAGCGGTTGAGATCGGCCTGATCGGCCAGCCCCTCCACCAGCCCCAGTTCCGCCTCGCCCGTCGAAACCTGCTCGGCCACCCGCTCGCTGTTGGCGATGTCCAGCGCGACGGCGATGCCCGGATAGCGACGCCGGAAATCGTGCAGCATGCGGGGCAGCCAATAGCCGCCGACCGTCTGGCTCGCCGCCAGCCGCAGCGTGCCCCGCTCCAGCCCGCGAAAGCCCGCGAGCAGATCGTCCAGCCCGGCGGCCTGGGCGAGCGTCGCCCTCGCCTCCGCCAGCAGCGCGCGGCCGACATCGTTGAGCACGATGTTGCGCCCCACCCGATCGAACAGCCTCACATCGTGCCGCGCCTCCAGCGCGGCGATCGCCGCCGAGACGGCCGACTGGGTGATATGCAACGCCTCCGCCGCGCGTGTGACATGCTCGCGCTCGGCCACCGCCACGAAGATGCGCAACTGATCGAGGGTCATGAGCGATTGATCGCCTATGAAGAACGAATCAACAAGAACAATCCATTGGACCGATGATAAACGGGGGCGCATCAGAGCGCATGGCCGCTTCCATCACCTCCGCCGCCGCCCGCCGCGATCTTCTGCCGGGCACTCTGCTCTGTCTTGCCGTCACGCTGGCGGCGATGACGGTCGAGCGGATCGAGGCCCTGCTGTTCGGCCGCGCCTGGCTGGAGGCTCTGGTCCTGGCGATCCTGATCGGCACGCTGGTCCGCACCGTCTGGACGCCGGACGCGCGGTGGCAGCCCGGTATCCGCTTCAGCGCCAAGACGGTGCTCGAAGTGGCCGTCGTGCTGCTCGGCGCGTCGGTCAGCGGCGCTACGATCGTGTCGGCCGGCCCCGCCTTCCTCGCCGGCATCGCGCTGGTCGTGGCGATCGCAATCGGCGCCAGCTACGGCATCGGCCGCGCGCTCGGGCTAAGGCCCCGGCTGGCGATGCTGGTCGCGTGCGGCAACTCGATCTGCGGTAATTCCGCGATCGCCGCCGTCGCGCCTGTGATCGGCGCGGACAGTGAGGATGTCGCCGCCTCGATCGCCTTCACCGCCGTGCTGGGCGTGATCGTCGTGATCGGGCTGCCGGTTCTCGCGCTGGCGGCGGGGATCGCGCCCTTGCCCTTCGGCGCGCTCGCCGGCCTCACCGTCTACGCCGTGCCGCAGGTGATCGCCGCCGCCGCGCCGCTGGGATCCGCCGCCGTCCAGATCGGCACGCTGACCAAATTGGTGCGCGTGCTGATGCTCGGCCCGGTCTGCGTGGTGCTCGCCTTTCTCGCGCCGCGCCTGCGCGATGCCGGAGAGAGCGTCGAGCCGGTGGTGCGGCCGCGCCTCGCGCAGCTGGTGCCTTGGTTCATCATCGGCTTCCTCGCGCTGGTCGTCGCGCGCTCGGCGGGCCTCGTCCCCGAAGTTGCGGTGGCGCCCGCCAGCCATGTCGCGACCATGCTGACCGTCGTGTCGATGGCGGCGCTCGGCCTCGGCTGCGACATCCGCACCGTGGCGCGCGCCGGTGGTCGCGTGACCGCCGCCGTCATCCTCTCGCTGCTGGTGCTGGGCGCGATCGGCTGGGGCCTGGTCCGCCTGCTCGGCCTCGCCTGATCAAGCTCCGCTTGGTCACCGCACGGACATTCTATCGCGCGCCCGGCCCGTCCGACCGGTATTCTGCCGGGCATGACGATGACATGGACCAGTTGGCTGTCACGGGCGCGCGAGACGATCGCGAGCTGGTGGCGCGCGCCGCAGCAGGACGGCCGCTGCCGTTCCTGCGGGACGCCGGTCGATCCCGTGCTCGACGAGTGCCTCCCCTGCCTCGGCGAGCGCCACTGGTAGTTACTGCGGAGGCGCCTCGCCCTCGCGCACCGCGAGAGTCATGACGCCCGCGATCACCAGAGACACGGCGGCGACACCCAGCGTCCAGCGCGGATCGCCCGGCGAGACGAGCCGGCCCACCGCCCCCATCACGCTCGACACGAGCAACTGGGGTAGCACCACGAAGATGTTGAACAGCCCCATGTAGATACCGAGCTTCCGCTGCGGCAGAAGGCTCGACAGGATCGCGTAGGGCATGGTGAGGATCGAGGACCAGGCGATCCCGATCAGCACCATCGGCATCAGCAGCAGCATCGGCGAGCCGATCAGCGGCAGCAGCGCGAAGCCGACCGCGCCGCAGAACAGCCCGATCATGTGCGTCGCCTTGCGTCCGATCCCGGTCGCCAGCAGCGGCAACAGGAACGCGGCCAGCGCCGCGATGCCGTTATAGACGGCGAACAGCACGCCCACCCAGTCCGCGCCATCCGCATACGCCTGGCTGGTCGGATCGATGCTGTGAAACGCTACCTGCGCCACCACCGGCGTCGTGTAGATCCACAGGATGAACAGCGCCGACCAGGTGCAGAACTGAACGACGGCGAGGCGGCGCATTCCGTCCGGCATGGTGGCGAGATCGGTCAGGATACGGCCGAGAACATTGTCGCCCTTGCCCTTCCCGACGGCGATCCGATGGACGATCTGCGCGATGCCGAACGCAACCAGCACACCGGCGAGGATGTAGAGCGGCTTGTCGAGACCGGCCGTCTCCACCACAGTACCCACCGCAAGGCCGGCCGCCAGCCACAGCGGCCCGCCGCGCGGCGCAACGATCGGCGCGGCATCGGCCTCCACCGTCTCCACGCCTTCGAACGCCGCCATCTCGCCGGGCGAATATTCGCGCGTCGTCACGATCGTCCACAACACCGCGACCAGCAGCGCCGCCGCCCCGATCTGGAAGGCGAGCCGCACCGAGGGCGGCACCTCGCCGGCCGGTGCGGTCGAGGCGACGCCGAAGACGTGGCTCAGCATGATCGGCGCGAGGCTCGCCGCCACCGCGCCCGCGCCGATGAAGGCGGTCTGCATCGCATAGCCGGCGGTGCGCTGGCGGTTGGGCAGCATGTCGCCGACGAAGGCGCGGAACGGCTCCATCGTGACGTTGAGCGATCCGTCGAGCAGCCAGAGCAGCAGCGCCGCCACGATCAGCCCCGGCGCGAACGGCATCGCCAGCAGCGCGATCGTCGCGAGCAGCGCACCCGCCAGGAAATAGGGCCGCCGGCGCCCGAGTGACCCCCACGTCCGATCCGAGAAATGCCCGACCAGCGGCTGCACCAACAGCCCGGTCACGGGCGCCGCGATCCACAGCAGAGGCAGGTTGTCGATCGAGGTGCCGAGCGACTGGAAGATGCGCGTGACGTTCGCGTTCTGCAGCGCGAAGCCGGTTTGTATCCCGAAAAAGCCGAACGAGATGTTCCAGAGCCCGCCGATCGACTGGCGCGGTTTCTCCGTCATTCAAATCCCCCCAAGCAACGTCAAACTAGGCCCCCGAAGACCGCCGGACAACGAGCCGCGCGGGCAAGGTCGCCCCCTCCGGCGCCTCGCCCCGGATCTGGGCGAGCAGCGCGTCGACCAGCAACTCCCCCGCGCGGCGCACGTCCTGCGCCACGGTGGTGAGCGGCGGGCTGGCGAGGCTGGCGGCGGTGATGTCGTCGAAGCCGACCACCGCGACATCGCCCGGCACCGTGAAGCCCGCCTCGGCCAGCGCGTGCATCGCGCCGATCGCGATCAGGTCGCTCGCCGCGAACACCGCGTCGGGCCGCTGGCCGCGCGCGAGCACCGCTCGCATCGCCTCCTTGCCGGCCTGCTCGGTGGTGATCGCATCGGCCTGCAGCGCCGGGTGCGGGATGATCCCCGCCTCGCGATGCGCCGCGCAATAACCGCGATAGCGATCGAGGAATTCGGGATAATGGCTGCTCGCCTCGCCCAGGAAGGCGATGCGGCGGCGGCCATGGCCGATCAGGTGCCGCGTCGCCGCGCGCCCGCCATCGACGTTGTCGCAGCCGATGGTGATGCCCGGCTGGTCGGGCTGCACCGATCCCCAGCGCACGAAATGCGTCCCCTGCCGCACCAGATCGTCGATGCGCGCGCGATAGGCCTCATAGTCCCCATAGCCGAGGAGGATCAGGCCGTCCGCCTTCCGGCTGTCCTCGTAATCGACATGCCAGTTGGCCGACATCTGCTGGAAGGAGACGAGCAGGTCGTAGCCCCGCTTCGCGCAGGTGCGGGTGATGGATCCCAGCATCGAGAGGAAGAAGGGGTTGATCATCGACTCGTCCGAGGTCGGGTCCTCGAACAGCAACAGCGCCAGCGTGTCCGAATGGCGGCGCCTGAGATTGGAGGCGTTCTTGTCGACCTTGTAGTTAAGCTGGCGCGCGATCGCCTCGACCCGCTTGCGCGTCGCCTCGCTGACCGTGCCGCTGCCGGAGAGCGCGCGGCTCACCGTCGGCTGAGACACGCCCGCGAGCTGCGCAATATCGAACGACGTCGCCTTTGCCATGGCGTGCCAGTCCCGCTCCTTCCCCTCGGACACGCTGCGGGGTGTCCTTTGCGTCACACTTATACCGCGTGCGGCGCAGAACGCACTGAATACGTATGTGGCGCGCTTAACGGTCCGTCACATTTGGGACACAGAGCGCAACAACGGCATGGGCAGATCCCGATGCCGGAGAAACACAAAGGGCGGCCCCGAGGGACGGGCCCACCGGAGGGGGATTTTCATGATCGCATTCGACGCGCGTCGCGCCGCGCCTGCTCTTGTTCGCCTTGCGCTCGGCGCCAGCCTGATCGGCCTCGCCGCCGGCACTGCGCAGGCCCAGTCAACCGATACGACGCCTGCCGTCGCCGCGCCGGTCGCCGACGCCACCGACGCCCAAAGCTCGGCTCAGGCCGCGACCGGTCAGTCGGTCGACACCAGCACCATCGTCGTGACCGGCTACCGCCGCTCGGTCGAGGATGCGCTGCGCGTCCGCCGGGACTCGATCTCGATCGTCGATTCGCTGTCCGCCGAAGATGTCGGCAAGCTGCCTGATGTCTCGATCGCCGACGCGCTGAGCCGCCTGCCGGGTGTCGCGGTGCAGACCGCCGACGGTCGCGGCGAGTTCATCTCGATCCGCGGCTTCTCGGGCGATTTCACCGGCGCGCTGCTCAACGGCCGCGAGATCGCGACGATCGACGACAACCGCCGCTTCGATTACTCGATCCTGCCGGGCGATCTGTTCAACCGCGTCGACGTGATCAAGACCGCCAGCGCCGATCTGATGGCGACCGGCCTTGCCGGCACCGTCAACCTGCTGACCATCGATCCCCTCGCCAACAAGCGCATCATTTCGGTCAACGCGCAGGGCGAACTCAACGGCTTCAAGAGCCTGAACCCGGATCTCACCAACAAGGGCTACAAGGCCGGCGCGATCTTCGTCGATCATAACGACGCCGATACGCTCGGCATCTCGCTGGGCTTCTCGGCGATCCAGTCGCCGGTGCAGAACAAGCAGTATGATGCCTGGGGTTATCCGGATCCCGATGCAGAGGGCAACCGTCCGCTCGGCGGCGCCAAGTGGTTCGCCGATACCAACGTGCTCCACCGCCAGACCGGCTTCGCCCACGTCGTCTTCAAGCCCGACGAGAAGCTGGAAGTCTCGGTCGACGGCCTCTATTCACGCTACAATTACAAGGAATATCAGCGCGGCCTCGAAGTGCCGCTGTCGTGGGGCGCGGGCACCGTCGAGACGGCGCACACCGGCGCTGACGGCTTCGAGCAGACCGCGACCTACGACAATGTCTATGCGGTTCAGCGCAACAACTACAACACCCGCAAGGCCTATACGATGGCCTTCGGCGGCAACCTGCAATATCATTTCAACGACCGGCTGAAGCTGGACGTCGACGCCAGCTATTCAAAGGCGCACCGCAAGGACAATGCCTACGAGACCTATACGGGCACCGGCTACGCAAAGTCGGGCGATCCGGATACCGTGACGATCACCCGTCAGCCGAGCGGCGTCTACGATCTCAGTACCGGCCTCGATTATACCGACACGTCGGAATTCAAGCTGACCGACCCGCAGGGCTGGGGCTATTACCAGCCCGTCGGCTCGGTGGTGCAGGCGGGTTACGACAACGTCCCCAAGTTCACCGACGTCATCAAGTCGCTGCGCGCCAGCCTGACCCAGGATCTGGATGCCGGAATCCTCAAGAACATCGAGGTCGGCGTCAATTATCAGGAGCGCACGAAGACCAACGGCTTCACCGGTTACTATCTGGTGCCGCCGACGGGCACGACCGAAGTCTCGATCCCGCAATCCGCGATCGTCGGCTCGGTGAATCCGGGCTACACCGATTTCCAGACGATCGCCTACAGCGTGCCGGATGTGCTCTCGGCACTGTCGGGCAGCTTCCGCAACGAATCCGCCAGCGAGCTCGCGCTGCAGTGGCAGGTGCGCGAGAAGGTGCTGACCGCCTACGCCCAGCTCAATTTCGACGGCATGGTGGGCGGGCTCGACTTCGCCGGCAATATCGGCGGCCAGTTCGTCCACACCCAGCAGAGCTCGACCGGCCACGTTCCGACCAGCGGCGGCACCGGCGACTTCGCCACGACTTCGGCGTCGACCAGCTACAACAACTTCCTGCCGAGCGCGAACATCCGCCTCGCTTTCTCGCCGACGACGGACATGCACATCGGCGCCTCGCGCACGCTGTCGCGCGCGCCGATGAGCTACCAGAACGCTTCGTTCCAGCCGTCCTACCTGAATCCGGCCAACTCCACCGAGCCGGTGGTGGCGCCGAACGGAAAGATCTCGCTGCTGTCCGGCAGCGGCGGCAATCCGCTGCTCAAGCCCTATTTCTCTAACAACATCGATATCGGCGTCGAACATTTCTTCGATCACGGACAGGGCATCATCGCGCTCAACTATTTCTACAAGGCGGTGTCCAAGTTCGTGAACCCGAACAATTACTACTTCACCGATCTGAGCCAGTTCAGCGCCCTGGTTCCGGCCCAGTATCTGAACGACCCCAACTACACGACGGTGGGCTACATCACCGGCCCGACCAACAGCGGCCGAGGCTTCGCCAACGGCTTCGAGCTGCAGGCGACCGTGCCGTTCGGCATGTTCTCCAAGGCGCTGGACGGCTTCGGCGTGCGCGGCAGCGGATCGTGGACCAGCAGTTCGATCCGCTACACGCCGAGCGCGGCGCCGGGCGGCATCCCCGTGTCCTTCGGCAAGGTGACGCTGCCGGGCCTTTCCAAGTGGGTGGTCAACGCGCAGGCCTATTTCGAGAAGTGGGGCTTCAACGCCCGTGTGAGCTACCAGTACCGGTCCGACTTCCTCGGACAGTATCTCGCATTCGGCGCCCAGCCGACCTACCTCTACACCAAGGGCCGCAGCACCGTGGACGCGCAGATCGGCTACGACTTCAAGTCGGGCTTCCTGAACGGGCTGTCGGTCTATGTGCAGGGCCACAACCTGACCAACTCGCCCTACGTCACCTACAACCAGGGCCATCCCGACCAGATTCTCAACTACGAGAAATATGGCGCGACCTACCTGGCCGGCGTGACGATGAAGTTCTGATAGCCCCAGGGAGGCGGCGCCCCTTCACGCGCCGCCTCCCGACGGCCAGGTGGACATAAGAGAGACGCGCATGTCCGCATCGACATCGGAACAGCGCCCCTTGCGCATCGCCATCGCGGGCGGCGGCACGGCGGGATGGATGACGGCCGCCGCGCTGTCCCGCTTCTTCGATCCGCGCCACGTCTCGATCGCCTTGATCGAATCCGACGAGATCGGCACGGTCGGCGTCGGCGAGGCGACGATCCCGCAGATCCGGTTGTTCAACCAGTCGCTCGGGATCGACGAGGACGAATTTCTCGCGGCCACCCAAGGGTCCTACAAGCTCGGCATCGAGTTCGTCGGCTGGCGAGCGCCAGGGCATCGCTACATGCACGCCTTCGGGCCGGTGGGGCGCGATGTCGGGCTGGTGCCCTTCCAGCATTACTGGCGCCGCGCGCTGGAACTCGGCTTTGCCAAGCCGCTGGCACATTATTCGCTGAACGAGATGGCGGCGCGCGCCGACCGGATGCATCGCGGCGAGCCGATCACCGCACGGGCGATCCCGCCCATGCCCTTCGCCTTCCATTTCGATGCGGGCCTCTACGCCGCCTATCTGCGCCGCTACGCCGAGGCGCGCGGCGTCGTCCGCACCGAGGGCCGCATCGCCGACGTGGAGCAGCAGGGCGACGAGGTACGAGCTCTTCGCCTCGCATCGGGCGAACGGATCGAGGCCGATCTGTTCGTCGACTGCACCGGTTTCCGCGCGCTGCTGATCGGCGGGGAGTTCGAGGACTGGTCGCACTTGCTGCCCTGCGATCGCGCGATTGCGGTGCCGTGCGCGGCGGGCGGCCAATTCACCCCCTATACCCGCGCCACCGCCCACGCGGCTGGCTGGCAATGGCGCATTCCGCTGCGCCACCGCACCGGCAACGGCCACGTCTTCTCCAGCCGCCACATGAGCGAGGATGAGGCGACCGCGATCCTGCTCGGCAATCTCGACGCCGAACCTGTGGGCGAACCGCGCACGCTGCGCTTCGCCACCGGAAAAAGGCGGGAGGCGTGGGCCGGCAACGTGGTCGCGATCGGGCTGTCGAGCGGCTTCCTCGAGCCGCTGGAATCGACCAGCATCTTCCTGATCCAGTCCGCGATCCAGCGGCTGATCAAGCTGCTCCCCGGCCGGCCCGCCGATCGTGCGGAATATAACCGCCAGACCGATTTCGAGATCGAGCGCATCCGCGATTTCATCATCCTCCACTACGCGCTGAACGAGCGTCCCGAGCCTTTCTGGGCGGAGATGCGGGAGATGGCGCTGCCGGAAACGCTGCGCGCCAAGATCGACCTCTTCGCCGCAAGCGGCCACATCACCCGCGAGCATGAGGAACTGTTCACCGAGGTCGGCTGGCTGCAGGTGATGGTCGGGCAAGGGCTGGTGCCGGACGGGCATCACCCCCTCGCCTCCGCGATCCCCGAACGGGACCTCGCCGAATTCCTTGGCACGATCGAGCAACTCTACGCGCGCGAGGTCGGCCAGATGCCCTCCCACACCGATTTCATCGCGCGCCACACGAAGGTCCCGGCATGAAGCACCTCCTCCTCGCCTCGCTCGCCGCCCTGGTCGCGACCATGCCGATTGCAGCCGCCGACTATCGGGCGCGGCTGCCGGAAGACGAGACGATCTACTTCCTGCTGCCCGATCGCTTCGACAATGCCGATCCCTCCAACGATCGCGGCGGGCAGGCGGGGGATCGCCTGCACACCGGCTTCGATCCGACCGACACCGCTTTCTATCACGGCGGCGACATCAAGGGCGTTACCGCGAAGCTCGACTATATCCAGAAGCTCGGCGCCACCGCCGTCTGGGTCGCGCCCATATTTGTCAACAAGGCGGTGCAGGGGCCGCCGGGCCACGAATCCGCAGGCTATCACGGCTACTGGATCACCGATTTCACCCATGTCGATCCGCATCTCGGCACCGATGCCGACTTCAAGGCGCTGGTCGATGCCGCGCACGCGCGCGGCATGAAGGTCTACATGGACATCGTCGTGAACCACACGGCGGACGTGATCCGGTATCGCGAATGCGCGGACGGGGCGCCCTGCCCGTACCGTTCGCGCGCCGACTATCCCTACACCCGCAAGGGCGGCCCGGCGGGCGCTCCGATCAATGCGGGCTTCGCAGGCGACGCGGTGCAGAGCAGCGCCAATTTCGCGAAGCTCACCCGGCCCGATTATGCCTACACACCCTATGTGCCGGCCGGCGAGGAGCACGTGAAGGTGCCCGCCTGGCTGAACGACCCGATCTACTATCACAACCGCGGCAACTCGACCTTCACCGGCGAGAGCTCGACGATGGGCGACTTCTCCGGGCTGGATGATGTGATGACCGAGAACCCGCGCGTCGTCGCGGGCTTCATCGACATCTACGGCGCATGGATCGATCGCTTCCATGTCGATGGCTTCCGCATCGATACCGCCCGCCATGTGAACCCCGAATTCTGGCAGGCCTTCGCCCCCGCCATGCTGAAGCGCGCCAAGGCGGACGGCATCCCCCACTTCCACATCTTCGGCGAGGTCGCGGTGCCGGACGTCGCGACGCTGGCGGAGCATACGCGGGTGGACAAGCTGCCTGCGGTACTCGATTTCGGATTCCGCAAGGCGGCGTTGGACAGTGCCGCGGGCAAGGCCGGCACCGATGTCTTCGACCATCTGTTTGCGGGGGACTCGCTCTACGAGGATGGCTTCGCGACCGCCGACGAGTTGCCCACCTTCGTGTCGAACCACGATAACGGCCGCTTCGCCTGGTATGTGAAGCAGGCCTTCCCGCAGGCCTCCGACGAGGAGGTGATGCGCCGCGTGATTCTGGCGCATGCGATGATTTTGACGTTGCGTGGCGTACCCACCATCTATGCGGGCGACGAGCAGGGTTTCGTCGGCAAGGGCGAGGACCAGGCCGCGCGCGAGGACCAGTTCGCCAGCCGCACGCCCTCCTATCTCGACCAGACGCTGCTGGGCACCTCGGCGACGCACGCCACTGCGCGCTTCGACGAGGATCACCCGATCTACCGCGCCATCGCCGATCTCGCACGCATCCGCACGGCGACGCCGGCGCTCCGGCGCGGCACCCAGATCGTCCGCGCCTCGGGCGATACGCCGGGGCTGCTGGCGGTCTCGCGCTTCGATCCGGTGACGCATCGCGAGGTGCTGATCGCATTCAACACCTCGACCGCGCCGATCGCCGCCAACGTGCAGGTGGAGACGGCCTCGCGCACCTTCGCCAGCCTGCACGGCACCTGCGCCGCCGCCACCGCGCCGGGCAGCGTCCGCGTCACCCTCGCTCCCCTCGACTACATGATCTGCGCCGCCGGAGCTTCCGAATGACCGACCCCCAGCCGGCGATCGTCGCCTCCGCCCGCGCCGCGCGGGAGTGGTGGCGCGGCGCCACTATCTACCAGATCTATCCGCGCAGCTTCGCCGACTCGAACGGCGACGGCATCGGCGACCTGCCGGGCATCACCGCGAAGCTCGACCATATCGCGGGCCTCGGCGTCGATGCGATCTGGATCTCGCCCTTCTTCACGTCGCCGATGAAGGATTTCGGCTACGACGTGGCGGACTATCGCGACGTCGATCCGATCTTCGGCACGCTCGCCGATTTCGATGCGCTGGTAGCGCGTGCCCACGAACTCGGCCTGCGCGTGATCATCGATCAGGTCTATTCCCACACGTCCGACCAGCATCCCTGGTTTGCCGAGAGCCGACAGGATCGCACCAACGCGCGCGCCGACTGGTACGTCTGGGCCGACGCCAAGCCGGAGGGATCGCCGCCGAGCAACTGGGCCTCGGTCTTCGGCGGCCCCGCCTGGGCGTGGGACGCGCGGCGCGGCCAATATTATCTCCACAATTTCCTGACCGAGCAGCCCGATCTCAATGTCCACAATGCGGACGTGCAGGAGGCGCTGCTGGATACCGCACGCTTCTGGCTCGATCGCGGAGTGGACGGATTCCGGCTCGATGCGCTGAACTTCACGATGCACGATCCGGACCTGCGCGATAACCCGCCGGCGCCCGACGACGGCAGCGTCCGCACCCGGCCGTTCGATTTCCAGCTGCACCTCTACAACCAGAGCCATGCCGACATCGGCGGCTTCATCGAGCGACTGCGCGCCTTGCTCGACAGCTACGGCGATCGGTTCACCGTCGCGGAAATCGGCGGCGCCGACCCTGACCCGGAGATGAAGGCCTTCACGCGCGGATCGAAGCGGCTGAACTCCGCCTACAGCTTCGATTTCCTCTACGCGCCGATGCTCACGCCGAAGCTGGTCGAGGCCTCGCTGGAACGCTGGCCCGATGGCGAGGGGATCGGCTGGCCGAGCTGGGCCTTCTCCAACCACGACGCGCCGCGCGCCATCTCGCGCTGGGCGGGCGGCGGCGATCCGCAGCGCTATGCCCGCATGGCGATGCTGCTGCTCGCCTCGCTGCGCGGCAATATCTTCCTCTACCAAGGCGACGAACTGGGGCTGACCCAGGTCGATGTCGCGTTCGAGGATCTGCAGGACCCGGAGGCGATCGCCAACTGGCCGCTCACCCTCTCGCGCGACGGTGCACGCACGCCGATGCCATGGGCTGGCGGCGGCAACGCCTCGGCCGGATTTTCGGACAGTAAGCCATGGCTCCCGCTCGGGCCGGATCACGCCGCGCTCGCCGTCGATCGCCAGCAGGGTCGCGCCGATTCGATGCTCGAGCTGACCCGCCGGCTGATCGCACTGCGCAATGCGTCGGACACGCTGCTGCTCGGCACGATGCGCGTGGTCGAGGCCGGCGACGCGTTGCTCGTGCTGGAGCGCGAGCACCAGGGCGAGACCCTGCTCTGCGCCTTCAACCTCGGCGATGCACCGCTTGATTGGCAACCGCTGCAGCCCGAACGCTGGCGTGAATGGGTGATGGTCAACGATGCACGGATCGGGCATCTACCGCCCTTCTCGGGGCTGATCGCTCAGCGGCTCGGCTGAGCCGCCAACAGGAAGGATTTTGGGGAATGCGTGTGGGGCGGGCTGCTCTTCTGTCGGTGGCGTTTGCCGCCCTTCTGCCGGTGGCGGCGCACGCTCAGGCGATGCTGCAGCCTCCCCCCAAGGCGATGCCCGCCAACCCCAATGTCGACCAGAATGACTGGTACAAGACCGGCATCATCTACGAAGTCTATCCGCGCAGCTTCGCCGACAGCAACAATGACGGCATCGGCGACATCCCCGGCATCGTGAAGCATCTCGACTACGTCCAGTCGCTCGGCATCGACGCGATCTGGATGACGCCGATGTTCCCCAGCCCGCAGGCCGATTTCGGCTACGACGTCTCGGACTACGACAATGTCGATCCACAGTTCGGCACGGTGGCGGACGTCGACCAGCTCATCGCGCAGGGCAAGGGGCGCGGCGTCAAGGTGCTGCTCGATTTCGTGGTCAACCACACTTCGGACCAGCACCCCTGGTTCCTGCAATCGAAGAGCAGCCGCACCAACCCGTATCGCGATTTCTACATCTGGCGCGATCCCAAGGCCGACGGATCGCCGCCCAACAACTGGGCCTCGATCTTCGGCGGATCGGCCTGGACGCTCGATCCCAAGACGAAGCAATATTATTATCACTTCTTCTACCCGCAGCAGCCGGACCTGAACTGGCGCAACCCCAAGGTGGAAAAGGCGATGTTCGACGCCGCCGAATGGTGGCTGAAGCGCGGCATCTATGGCTACCGGCTCGATGCGGTCGACACGATGTTCGAGCGCACCGATCTGAAGGACAACACTGTCTATCCGGGCGTCGATGCATTCGGCGTGCCCAACCAGGATCACGTCAACAATTCCAAGCAGCCCGAGGTGCACACCGAGCTGCAGCGGCTGCGCCAGATGGTGATCGACAAATATCCCGGCCGCATCCTCGTCGGCGAGACGTGGACGTCGGATGCCAGCGAGCTGGTCCAATATTACGGACCGCGGAACAATGAGCTGCAGCTGCCCATGTTCCTCAACCTGATCAGCCTGCCCGCGCTGACCGCGCCGGACCTGCGGCAGCGCATTACGGGCGTGGAGACCAATTCGGTCGGCGGCTGGCCGAGCTTCGCGCTTTCCAACCATGACAGCCGGCGCGCCGCGAGCCGCTATCCGCTGCCCGCCGGCGCCTCGACCGACGACTGGGCCAAGATCACCGGCGCGCTGCTGCTCACGCTGCGCGGCACCCCCGTCCTCTATTATGGCGAGGAACTGGGCATGGTGAACAACGATCCCCAGCGCATCGAGGACGTGCAGGACGTGATCGGCAAGAAGGGCTGGCCCAAAGAGAAGGGCCGCGATGGCGAGCGCACCCCGATGCAGTGGAACGCCAGCACCAATGCCGGCTTCAACACGGGCGCCAAGCCGTGGCTGCCCGTCGCACCCGACTACAAGACACGCAACGTCGTCGCCGAGAGCGCCGATCCTCATTCGGTGCTCAATTTCTACCGCACGCTGATCGCCTTGCGCCGCACCCATCCGGCGATGAGCGGCGACTGGAAGGCGGTGGATACCGATGACAAGCAGGTGCTCGCCTATCAGCGCTCCGGCGGCGGCAAGACGGTGCTGGTTCTCCTGAACCTCGACAGCAAGCCTGCGGACGTGCCGGTCGAGAAGACCGACACGATGGAGATCGTGCAGCCGCTCGCGATCAACCGCGCGCTGCTGATCAGCGGCAGCGTCCACCTCGATCCGCTGGGCGTCTATGTCGCGGAGATCACCCGCTGACGGTTCCGCCAACTTTAATTGCCTAGTGCATAAGTAGACATTTCTTGTCCCCGGCCCGCCGGGCGCCTATCCCTGCCTTACCGGCCCGTTTCGCCGGACGGCAGGGAGACGATTCATGGCAGACGCGCCCGTCGAGCTGATCATCCCCGGCCTGTTCGACAGCGGGCCGGACCATTGGCAGAGCCACTGGGTCGCCACACGGCCGCGCGCGGTGCGCGTGGAGCTGGGCCGCTGGCACGAGCCGTCGCGCGATCTGTGGGTGGCGCATCTCGATCGCGCGATCGGGCGACAGCGCGGGCCGGTGGTGCTGGTCGCGCACAGCCTCGGCTGTCTGGCCGTCGCATGGTGGGCGCGCGATGCGTCCACGGCGCGGCTGTCCAAGGTGCGGGCGGCGTTGCTGGTCGCGCCGCCCGACGTCGATCGCGCCGACACGCACCCTCTCCTCCAGCCCTTCGCGCCGGCGCCGTCCGTGGCGCTGCCCTTCCCTAGCCTGCTCGTCGCCAGCCGGGACGATCGCTATGCCGATTTCGCCAGCCTTGCCCGCTTGGCCGACATGTGGGGCGCGGATCTCGCCGATGTCGGGTCGCTCGGCCACATCAACGCCGAATCCGATCTCGGCGACTGGCCGCAAGGGCAAGGCCTGCTCGATCGGCTGATCACCGGCCACGACACAGCGCCGATCGTGCCCTCTGCCGCGCCGTTTCCACACCCCGTTATCAAGGGCCGCCATCGTCCGTGACATACAGCCATCCCATCGATTTTCCGCGCGAGATCGGCAGCGTCATCGACGGCCTGCGCGATACACGACAGGATTGGCGCGCGGGCCACGAGCGCCATGCAGAACACGGCATTCGCTTCCCCTCGCGCAGCGCGCTGAAGCGCATACTGCGCGAATTGTCCGCAGCACTCTTCCCGCTCCGCCTCGGCCCACCCGAGCTGAACGCCGGGAACGAGAATGCCTGGGTGGATGCGACATTGGAGACGACGCTCGACCAGCTTGCCGCGCAGATCATCCTCGAACTGGACCTCGCCTCGCCCGACACGCGCGAGCGGGTGGCGGCCGAGCGGGCGATCGCGATCACCGGCGCGCTCGCCGGGCGCCTGCCCGCGATCCGCCGTCTGCTCGACCGTGACGTGGAGGCCGCCTACCGCGCCGATCCCGCCGCGCGCAGCGTCGACGAGGTGCTGCTGCGCTATCCCTCGATCGCGGCGGTGATCCCGTACCGCATCGCCCACGAACTCTATCGTGAGGGCGCGCCAATCGTCGCCCGCACGCTCACCGAGATCGCGTACCAACGCACCGGCATCGACATCCATCCCGGCGCGCGCATCGGCGCCGGCCTGTTCATCGATCACGGTACCGGCGTGGTGATCGGCGAAACCGCGATCCTCGGTGAGACCGTCCATCTCCACCAGGGCGTCACGCTCGGCGGCGGAGAGCCGGCCGGTGACGGGCGGCGCCACCCCAGCCTCGGCGACGGCGTCGTCGTCCATCCCGGCGCGGTGCTGCTCGGCGGGGTCACGGTCGGCGAAGGCAGCACGATCGACGCCAATGTCGTGTTGCGGCAGGACGTACCGCCCGGCCGCTTCGTACGCGCCGCTTTGCCCTCGCTAGACTAGACGTTCAGGCCGCCCCAGTGGGCCGCGAAGGCCCACAGGTCGGCGATTTCCTCGATCTGCTTGGCGGTGGGCTTGCCCGCGCCGTGGCCGGCACGCGTCTCGATGCGGATGAGGTGCGGCTTCGGCCCGATATCCGCCGCCTGCAGCGCGGCGGCATATTTGAAGCTGTGCGCCGGCACCACGCGATCGTCGGTGTCGGCGGTGGCGATGAGTATCGCCGGATATTCGGCGCCGTCGCGGATATTGTGAAGCGGCGAATAGCCCATCAGCACCGCGAGATCCTCTTGCCTGCCCGGATCGCCATAATCGTCGATCCAGTAGCGGCCGGCGGTGAAGCGATGGAAGCGGGTCATGTCGTGCACACCGACGGCGGGCAGCGCGGCGGCGAACAGGTCCGGCCGCTGGTTGGTTACCGCCGCGACGAGGAGTCCACCATTGCTATGGCCATGGACGCTCACCGAGGAGGCGACGCCTTGCCCCTTCAGATGTTCGGCCGCCGCGATGAAGTCGTCGAACACGTTCTGCTTGTTGGCCCGGCGCCCGGCATCGTGCCATGCCTTGCCATATTCGCCGCCGCCCCGGATGTTGGCGACCGCATAGACGCCGCCCATCGCCGCCCAGCACAACGCCGCCGAGGAGAAACCGGGCGTCAGCGAAATCTCGAACCCGCCATAGCCGTACAGCAGCGCCGGCGCGGCCCCGGTCACATCCTTCCGCCGCAGCAGGAAGAGCGGGATGACGGTGCCGTCCTTCGAAGTGAAGCTCGCCTGATCGACCACGAAATCCTCGCGGTCGAACTGAAGCTCGGGTTGCGCGTAGGGCAGCGCCACCGCGCTCCCGACATCGAGCCGATGGATCTCGGTCGGCCGATCGTAGCTGGTGAAGGCGAAGAAGGCCTCGGCGCTGTCGCCCTGCCCCTCCATGCCGCTCACCGTGCCGATGCCGGGCAGCACCACCGTGTCCATCAGCCGGCCGTCGAGATCGTAGATGCGCAGCTCGCTCGCGACATTGCGCAGCAGCGAGACGAGCAGGCGGTCACCCACCACCAGCGCATCGGCCACCAGATCCTCGCCATGCGGGACGATCTCGCGGCGGCGGCGCATCTCGGAGCCGACGTCGATCGAGACGATGCGGCGGCGCGGCGCCTCCAGATCGGTGACGAAATAGAAGATGTCGCCCTTCGATCCCGCCAGCCGCCAGTCGTTATCGAGGCCGCGCACGAGTATCTTGGGCGCGAGCTTCGGCGCGGTGAGATCGATCACGGTCAATTCGGTGCGCGCTTCGGTGCCCTCTGCGGACGAGATCAGCAGCCAGCGCCCGTCCTCGCTCACCTCGGCCCCGTGGATCAGGCGCGGGCGATCCGGCGTCGCGTAGACGAGGAAATCGGTCGATTGATCGGTGCCCAGCCGGTGAAAATAGATGGCATGGTCGAGATTCTGTGCCTGATGCTCCAGCCCCGCGCGCGGCTCGGGAAAGCGCGAGTAGAAGAAGCCCGAGCCGTTGCCCGCCCAGGACAGGCCCGAAAACTTCACCCAACGCACCTCGTCGGCCAGTTCCTCGCCGCCGACCGCATCGAGCACCTTCACCGTCCGCCAGTCGCTGCCCCCGTCCTGCACCGCATAAGCGAGGCGCCGGCCATCCTTCGACGGCTCCCACTCGCCGAGCGCAGTCGCGCCATCCTCGGACCAGCCGTTGGGATCAAGCAATATGCGGGCCGGAGCATCCTGCGCCTCGCGCGCGCAGAGCACCGCCTGTGCCTCCAGCCCGGAATTGCGCAGGAAGAAATAGCGCCCGCCCCGGCGGCGCGGCAGCGAGACGCGCTCGTAATTCCACAGCTTCATCAGCCGATCACGGATCGCGACGCGACCCGGCAGCGTATCGAGGTAGGATTCGGTCAGCGCCCCCTCGGCCGCCACCCAGGCCTGCACCCGCTCGTCGGTGCGGACATCGCCTTCCAGCCAGCGCCACGGATCGGGAACGGTCCGCCCGGCAAGCTCTTCGACCACGGTGTCGCGCACCGTCTCGGGGTAGGCGATGGGTCCGTCCGGACTCATGGGCAATCCTCTCGTCACTCCGTCTCATCCGTAACGACGGCGCGGCGCCATGCAAACCAAAGGACGGCCGATGCAGAAAGGGCCGCCCCGATGCGGGACGGCCCTTCCGTTCGTTCAGCGGGATGGAACGAGTGGCTCAGGCCGCCTCGTCCAGCTCCTCGTCGGTGATCACCGGGCCCGAATCCTGGCCCTTGGCCGAGACGTCGCGGTCGACGAACTCGATGATCGCCATCGGCGCGGCGTCCGACGCGCGGATACCGGCCTTGATGATGCGGGTGTAGCCGCCGGCGCGGGTCTTGTAGCGCTCGGCCAGCACGTCGAACAGCTTCACCAGCTGCGTGTCGTCGAGCAGGCGCGCGTGGGCGAGACGGCGGTTGGAGAGGCCACCCTTCTTGGCCAGAGTCACCAGCTTCTCGACGTAGGGGCGAAGCTCCTTCGCCTTGGCGAGGGTGGTGAGGATCTGCTCGTGCTTGATCAGCGCGGCCGACTGGTTGCGGAACAGGGCGGTACGGTGGGACGCGGTCCGCTGCAGCTTACGACCGCCAACGCGATGGCGCATATCATTCTTCCTTCAGTTCGTCCCGCAGCCGTTCAAGGTACTGCGGGCCGGGCGGTGACAAGGGGGCACCGCCCAAACCCCTCAAACCAATCAGCCGATCGGCAGGATCAATATTCCTGCTCGAGCTTCTTGGCCATTTCCTCAATGTTCTCCGGCGGCCAGCCGGGGATGTCCATGCCGAGGCGCAGGCCCATGGACGAGAGCACTTCCTTGATCTCGTTCAGCGACTTGCGGCCGAAGTTCGGCGTGCGGAGCATCTCGGCCTCGGTCTTCTGGACCAGGTCGCCGATGTAGATGATGTTGTCGTTCTTCAGGCAGTTCGCCGAACGCACCGACAGCTCCAGCTCGTCCACCTTCTTGAGGAGGTAGCGGTTCAGCTGGTTGGCGTCCTGCTCCGGCTCGGCGCCGGCGGCCGGAACCGCGACACCCGCCATCTGCGGGACGGAGGTCTGCAGCGTCAGGCCGTCGTCGAAGTGGACGAACAGCTGCAGCTGGTCCTGCAGGATGCGCGCGGCGTAGGCGAGCGCATCCTCCGGGGTGACGGTGCCGTCGGTCTCGATGGTCAGCGTGAGCTTGTCGTAATCGAGCTCCTGGCCGACGCGGGTGTTCTCCACCTTGTACGCGACCTGGCGGACCGGCGAGTAGAGCGCGTCGACCGGGATGAGGCCGATCGGCGCATCGGCCGGACGGTTCATCGCGGCGGTGACGTAGCCCTTACCGGCGGCGGCGGTCAGCTCCATGTTGAGCGTCGCGCCATCGTCGAGGTGGCAGATCACCAGATCGGGGTTCAGCACCTCGATGTCGCCGGTGGTGGCGATCATGCCCGCGGTGACTTCGGCCGGGCCGGTCGCGGAGAGCTGGAGGCGCTTGGCGCCCTCGCCCTGCATCTTGAGCGCGATCTGCTTGACGTTCAGCACCATGTCGGTGACGTCCTCGCGGACGCCCGCGAGGCTCGAGAACTCATGCAGGACGTTCTCGATCTTGATCGACGTGACGGCGGCGCCCTGGAGCGACGAGAGCAGCACGCGGCGCAGCGCGTTGCCGAGCGTCAGGCCGAAGCCACGCTCGAGCGGCTCGGCGACGAAGGTGGCACGGCGCTTTCCGTCGCCGCCCTTCTTCTCCAGGCCGTTGGGCTTCTTGAGTTCCTGCCAGTTCTTGGCGTTGACGGCCATGTGTTTTCCCTCAAGGGTTGGGCCAAAGCGGATGCGTCCACCCGCGGCCGGGAAACGGGGGCGCGGGTGACGGACCCACGCCCCGATACGAAATCAGACGCGGCGGCGCTTGGACGGGCGAACGCCATTGTGCGGGATCGAGGTCACGTCGCGGATCGACGTGATCTGGAAGCCGACCGCCTGCAGCGCGCGCAGCGCCGACTCGCGGCCCGAACCGGGGCCCTTCACCTCGACCTCGAGGGTGCGGACGCCATGTTCGGCGGCCTTCTTGCCGGCATCCTCGGCGGCGACCTGGGCGGCGTACGGGGTCGACTTGCGCGAACCCTTGAAGCCCATCATGCCCGCCGACGACCACGCGATGGCATTGCCCTGCGCGTCGGTGATGGTGATCATGGTGTTGTTGAAGCTGGCGTTCACATGGGCGACGCCGGCGGTGATGTTCTTGCGTTCGCGACGGCGAAGACGCTGCGGTTCACGTGCCATTTTTCTGCTGTCCTACCTGAGGGAAGAGCGAGCCGCCTTTCAGCGGCTCAAGCTCACTTCTTCTTGCCGGCGATCGGCTTCGCCTTGCCCTTGCGGGTGCGGGCGTTGGTGTGCGTGCGCTGGCCGCGGACCGGCAGGCCCTTGCGGTGACGCAGGCCGCGGTAGCAGGCCAGGTCCATCAGGCGCTTGATGTTCATCGCGGTCTGGCGACGCAGGTCGCCTTCCACGGTGTAACCCGCGTCGATGGTCTCGCGGATCTGGAGGACTTCCTGGTCGCTCAGATCCTGCACGCGGCGCTGCGGCTCGATGCCGAGCTTGCCGGTGATTTCCTTGGCCTTGGCCGGGCCGATGCCGTGAATGTAGGTCAGCGCGATCTCGACGCGCTTGTTGGTCGGGATGTTCACACCCGCGATACGTGCCATGGTACTTCTTTCTCCTGCTCCACGGGGCGCCTATGGCGAGGAGCCCCATCTCAGCGCTTCGCCCCTCAACGCAGGACAGCCGACGTGCGCACGAATGGCGCCGCCGGACGACCGGGTTTTGGGATCGGCGGTCCCTATAGGGCGACTCACCCCCTGTCAAGCGCACGGGAAAGGGAGTAATGACCCGCAAAGATTTCTGTACCGAGCGGTTGCGCGTCAACGCTGTCAGCGGTAGCCTAAGCGTCCCTTCACTCCCCGAAGAGGAATTCCATCATCATGGCAACCAAGGCCTATGCGGCGCAAAGCGCCGAAACCCCGCTCGCGCCCTTCGAGATCGATCGCCGCGCCGTCGGCGCCCACGACGTGCAGATCGACATCCTCTATTGCGGCGTCTGCCACTCCGATCTCCACCAGGCGCGTGGCGAATGGGGCAACACCGTCTGGCCGTGCGTGCCGGGTCACGAGATCGTCGGCCGCGTCACCGCCGTCGGCGATCATGTCGGCAGGTTCAAGGTCGGCGATGTCGCGGCCGTCGGCTGCATGGTCGACAGTTGCCAGCATTGCCCGTCCTGCGACGAGGGCCTCGAACAATATTGCCAGAACGGCTTCACCGGCACCTATAACGGCCACGCTTTCGGGCAGGGCGAGAACACGTTCGGCGGCTATTCGGACCGGATCGTCGTGAAGGACGATTTCGTGCTGAAGGTGAGCCATTCCGAAGAGCAGCTCGCCGCCGTGGCGCCGCTGCTCTGCGCCGGCATCACCACCTGGTCGCCGCTGCGCCACTGGGGCGCCGGCCCCGGCAAGAAGGTCGGTATCGTCGGCATCGGCGGGTTGGGCCACATGGGCATCAAGCTGGCCCATGCGCTCGGCGCTCACACCGTCGCCTTCACCACCTCGGAATCGAAGAAGGCCGATGCGCTGAAGCTCGGCGCGGACGAGGTGATCGTGTCCAAGAACGAGGCGGAGATGCAGGCGGCGGCCGGCAGCTTCGATCTGATCGTGAACACCGTGGCGGCCAGCCACAATCTCGATCCGTTTATCGGCTGCCTGAAGCGCGACGGCACGCTGGTGCTGGTCGGCGCGCCCGAACATGCCCACCCATCGCCCAGCGTCTTCAACATGATCTTCGGGCGCAAGAGTCTCGCCGGCTCGCTGATCGGCGGCATCGCCGAGACGCAGGAGATGCTCGATTTCTGCGCCGAGAAGGGCGTGGTCTCCGAGATCGAGACGATCGCGATCCAAGATATCGAAAAGGCCTATGAGCGGATGCTCAAGGGCGACGTGAAATACCGTTTCGTGATCGACAACAAGACGCTCGCGAACGGGTAAGGCGCCTCTCCTTCGTCATTGCGAGGAGCGAAGCGACGCGGCAATCCAGAGCCTCAGGCGCAACGCCCCGTGGCTCTGGATTGCTTCGCTGCGCTCGCAATGACGCGGAGGGTCAGTCCTCCCCTTCGCCGTCGCGCTCCATCCGCTCGGCGGCAGTGAGATAATCCTCCGCCGCGCGCTTCAGGTCCGGATCCTTGGGGAAGGCCTCTGCGGGCAGCGGCGCGAAATCCAGCACCGCCATCAGCACCCAGAGCGCGAAACGCCTGCCTGGCTCGCTCTCGGTCCCGAAATCGACGCGCAACCGCTCCGATCCCAGCGTGAAGCCGAGATCGGTGATCGCGTCGGGATCGTCGGTGCCGAAATAGTGCTGGAGAAGCGCGTCGATATCCATCAGGCGGTGCCTTAGGGCTATTCGCCGAGGATGGCGTCGATCGCCGCGCCGACATGGTCGATGTCGGCCATGCCGTCGACCTTCGCGACCAGATCCTTCGCCTCGTAATAAGGCAGGATCGGCTGGGTCTTGGCGCGATACTCCGCCATGCGGGTGCGCACCGTTTCCTCATTGTCGTCGGGGCGGCGCTTGAACTCGTGGCTGCCGCAGACGTCGCAGGTACCCGCGACCTTGGGCTGCTTGAACGTGTCGTGATAGCCGGCGCCGCAATTGGCGCAGGTGTAACGGCCGACGATCCGCTCGACGAGCTTGTCCTCGTCCACCACCAGCTCGATCACATGATCCAGCTTGCGGCCGCGCGCGTCGAGGATCTCGTCGAGCGACACGGCCTGCGCCTGGGTGCGCGGGTAACCGTCGAAGATCGCGCCCTGATCGGCGGGCATCGCGTCCAGCGCATCGCCGATGATGCCCGACACGATCTCGTCCGACACCAGCTGGCCCGCATCCATCACCGCCTTGGCCTTGAGGCCGGTGGGCGTTCCCGCCTTCACGGCGGCGCGCAGCATGTCGCCGGTGGAGAGCTGCTTCATGCCGCGCTCCTTCACCAGACGATCGGCCTGCGTCCCCTTGCCTGCGCCCGGCGGCCCCAGCAGGATGATGTTCATGCGGTAAATCCCTCCCCTACGAATGCTTCGGCTGTCAGCGGCGCAGAGCACCGCCCTTCAGCTTCGCCTTCTTGATCAGATCGCCATATTGGTGGGCGAGCAAGTGGCTCTGGATCTGCGTCACCGTGTCCATCGTCACGTTGACGACGATCAGCAGGCTGGTGCCGGTGATCTGCATCTGCGGCAGGCCGAACGCCTTGATCACGGCTTCCGGTACCAGGCAGATGACGGTCAGGTACGCCGCGCCGATCACGGTGATGCGGGTCAGCACGTAATCCAGATATTCGGCGGTCGACTTGCCCGGGCGGATGCCGGGGATGAAGCCGCCATAGCGCTTCAGATTGTCCGCCGTCTCCTCCGGGTTGAACACCACGGCCGTGTAGAAGAAGCAGAAGAAGATGATGCCGGCGGCATAGAGGCCGAGATACAGCGGCGAACCATGCTGCAGCGAACCGGTGACGGTCAGCAGGATGTCGTTCCAGCGGCTGTTGCCCTGCACCTTGTTGCCGGCGAACTGCGCGATCGTCAGCGGCATCAGCAGCAGCGACGAGGCGAAAATCGGCGGGATCACGCCCGACGTGTTGATCTTCAGCGGCAGGTAGCTCTTGTCGCCCTGCATCATGCCGCGCGCGGTCTGGCGCTTGGGGTACTGGATCAGCACCCGGCGCATCGCGCGTTCCATGAAGCAGATGCCCCAGATCAGCGCGAAGGCGATCACGATCGCGCCGATGATGACCAGCGGCGACAGCGCGCCGGTGCGACCCTGCTCGAACAGGTTGGAGAGGATGGTGGGAACCTGGCTGACGATGCCGGCCATGATGATCAGCGAGACGCCGTTGCCGATGCCGCGCGCGGTGATCTGCTCACCCAGCCACATCAGGAACATGGTGCCGCCGATCAGCGAGACCACCGCCGAGACGCGGAAGATGATGCCCGGCGCCACGACCGCCGTGATGCCCGAGGAGGCGCCCCAGCTTTCGAGACCTGCCGCGATGAAGTATCCCTGCACCGCCGTGAGGAACACCGTCAAGTAGCGGGTATACTGGTTCAGCTTCTTGCGGCCGCTCTCGCCTTCCTTCTTGATCGCCTCCAGCGTGGGCGACAGCGAAGTGGCCAGCTGCACGACGATCGAGGCGGTGATGTAGGGCATCACGCCCAGCGCCACGATCGACATGCGATGCAGCGCGCCGCCCGAGAAGTTGTTGAAGAAGTCCAGCACGCCGCCGTTGGTCTTGGCGAACAGCGAGGCGAGCGCGTGCGGATCGATGCCCGGCAGCGGCACGAAGCTCAGCAGGCGGAAGACGACCAGCGCGGCGACCGTGAACCACAGGCGCTTCTTGAGGTCGGTCGCCTGCGCGAACTTGCTGAGGCTGAGGCCGGCGGCGGCCTGGTTGGCGGCGGATGCCATGGGGGAATCATATCCTCGAAAGCGAAAGCGGCGGGTCGCATCGCTGCGCCCGCCGCCTCCATATAAGCACTTGTCCGGCTTGTCTAAGCCCTAGCGGTCGTCTGACCAAAAGGCTCAGGCGACCGAGAGGCTCAGGCGCGGGCCGCCTTCTTGGCGTCGCGGACCGAGTTCTTCTTGGCGGCGGCCTTCTCGGCGGCCGGAACCACCTCGATCACCTCGACCGAACCACCGGCCTTCTCGATCGCGGCCTTGGCGGCGGCCGAAGCGCCGGCCACCTTGAACGACAGCTTCGCGGTCAGTTCGCCCTTGGCGAGGATGCGCACGCCGTCCTTGCCGCCGCGCGCCACGCCGGCCGCCTTCAGCGCCGCATGGTCGATCACGCCGTCGGTGGCGAGGGTCTTGGCATCGACCAGCTTCTGCAGCTGGCCCAGGTTCACCTCGGCATAATCCTTGGCGAACGGGTTGTTGAAGCCGCGCTTCGGGATGCGCATGTGGAGCGGCATCTGACCGCCCTCGAAACCCTTGATCGAGACGCCTTCGCGGCTCTTCTGACCCTTCTGGCCACGGCCGGCGGTCTTGCCCTTGCCCGAACCGATGCCACGGCCGACGCGCATCTTGCGGTGGCGGGCGCCTTCGTTGTCACGGATGTCGTTCAGCTTGGTCATGTCAGTGCACTCGCTTTCGCTTTTGTCGCGCGGATGAATGGAAGCGGCGGCCCTTAGAGAGATTCGCCGCGTTTGCCAACCCGATTCCCGGTTCGGCCGGAATCAGGGCAGCGACATGGCCGGTTCGGCGATCCGGCGGTCGCGGGGACGGAGCAGCGCCGCGCTCAGCCGCCGGCGGAGCGGCGCGTCGTACCAGCGATCCAGCAACGCGCACAGCGGCAGCATGGCCGCGATCGCCAGCAGGCCGGCGATCAGGAAGGCCTCGCGGCTGTGCTCGACATGGAGGACGATCTCCATCCGCACGAACTTGAGCAGCGGCCCGTGCAGCGCATAGAGCGCGTAGGAGACCAGCCCGCCCCAGCGGAACAGCTTGCCGAGCCACGGCCCCGGCTCCAGCCTGAGACCGGCCCACACGATCAGCGGCAGCAGCACCAGCGCCGAAACCAGATCGAACCACAGGCCACCCCGATTCATCGCGAGTATGGGGATCAGCGCCAGCGGCGGGATGACGCTCGCCCACCCGGTCCAGACGCGGCCGTCATAGGCGCGCAGGATCAGCACGCCGAGCGCGAAGCTGTAGGTGACGCGGACCAGCCCGCCCGCGATGCTGCCCCAGGTCGATCCCATGTCGATCCCGCCATGGCGCGTGCTCATCACCATCAGGACGACGCCCGCGACCGCCACGATGACCGACAGCAGCCGGTTGGTCAGGTGCCGCCAGAACAGGGCGTAGAGGAAGTTGATCGCCAGCTCGAGGATCAGCGACCAGCCGGCGGCGTTGAGCGGCACCACCCAGCCCTTCCCCGTCATCGCCGGCGTCGGCAGCAGGGCGAGGCCTGTGAGCAGCGCGGTGGCGATGCCCCAGGCAGTCTCCCCGCCGATGCCATGCGAGAGGCGAATCAGCGCGAAGGCGAGGCCGACGAGCAGGCTCAGCGCGAACATTGGCCACAGGCGGATGCAGCGGATCAGCATGAACTCGCGGGTGGAGAGGCCGGCGGCGAGGCGATCGCGATAGGAGGCCTCCAGCACGCAGCCCGACAGCGCGAAGAACAGATCGACCGAGAGATAGGCGGATTGCGGACGCAGATGCCCGACCAGCGCCGGCGAGTGGAACAGCACGATCATGATCGCCGCGATGCCCCGCAACCCGTCGAGCGTCAGGAAGACGCGTTTGTCGGCCTTCATGCTGATGCTCCCTGGACCCGGCGTGTGCCATGACGCGCGAAGGTGGCGAAGATGTGGCGTCGTCCTCATCCTCCCCATCGCGGATCGGGAGGATGAAAGAGAAAAGGCCCCGCCACCATTCGGTAGCGGAGCCTTCTCTGTCACCTCACCGGCGAAGTCTCGGGCTTCAGCCCTCGACCGTCACCATATGCTGAACCTTGCGGATCATGCCGCGGACCTCGGGGGTATCCTCGAGCTCGCGGGTGCGGTGCATCTTGTTGAGGCCCAGGCCGACAAGGGTCGCGCGCTGGTCCTTGGTGCGACGGATCGGCGATCCGGTCTGCGTCACCTTGATGGTCGCCATGGTCTTTTACTCCACGATGGCCGCGGCATCCGCCTCGGCCGTCTGCGAGCCACCGCGACCCAGCAGGTCGGCGATCTTCTTGCCGCGGCGCGAGGCCACCGACTTCGGGCTCGTCTGATCCTTGAGCGCCTCGAAAGTGGCGCGGATCATGTTGTAGGGGTTCGAGGTGCCGACCGACTTGGTCACCACGTCGTGGACGCCCAGGCTCTCGAAGATGGCGCGCATCGGGCCACCCGCGATGATGCCCGTACCGGCCGGAGCCGAGCGGACCGTCACGCGGCCGGCGCCGAAGTGGCCGTTGCCGTCGTGATGGAGGGTGCGGCCCTCCTTCAGCGGC
The DNA here is from genome assembly GCF_029906645.1 of Sphingomonas oryzagri. Taxonomy (NCBI): domain Bacteria; kingdom Pseudomonadati; phylum Pseudomonadota; class Alphaproteobacteria; order Sphingomonadales; family Sphingomonadaceae; genus Sphingomonas; species Sphingomonas oryzagri. The sequence goes on along the minus strand of NZ_JARYGZ010000004.1, from coordinate 166,260 downwards.
ACTCGGACCATCGCCTTCTTGGCGGCGGCGGTCGCCTTGGAGATCGCCTCGGGGACCTCGCGGGCCTTGCCGTGGCCGAAGCCCGACCGGCCCTTGCCGTCACCGACCACGACCAGCGCGGCGAAACCGAAGCGCTTGCCGCCCTTCACGGTCTTCGAAACGCGGTTGATGTGCACGAGCTTTTCGATCAGCTCCTCGCCACCTTCCTCGTTGTTGCGACGGTCGTCGCGGCGACCACGGTTGCCGTCACGGCCGCCACGGCCGCGATTGTCGCCACCGGGACCACGGCCACGGCCGCCACGCGGGCCACGGCCCTCGCGGGGGGCGTCCGCGGGAGCGCCTTCCGGCGCCGCGTTCTGGATCTCGTCAGCCATCGTCAGAACTCCAGGCCACCCTCACGGGCGGCATCTGCGAGCGCCTTGATGCGCCCATGGAACAGGAAGCCGCCGCGATCGAACACGACGGTGGTGATGCCGGCGGCCTTGGCGGCCTCGGCGACGGCCTTGCCAACCTCGGCGGCGGCGGTGACGCCGGCGCCCGAGCCGTCCTTGCCCAGGGTCGAGGCGGCCGCGACGGTGTGACCGTTCGCGTCGTCGATGACCTGCGCGTAGATGTGGCGGCCGGTGCGGTGCACGGACAGGCGGGGACGCCCGCCGGCACGCGCGCGCAGCTGGGTGCGGACGCGCTGGCGGCGCTTGGCGAAGAGAGAGAGCTTGGCCATCTTACTTCTTCTTCCCTTCCTTGCGGAAGATATACTCGCCCGCATACTTGATGCCCTTGCCCTTGTACGGCTCGGGCTTGCGCCAGCGACGGATCTCGGCGGCGAACTGGCCAACGGCCTGCTTGTCGTTGCCGCTGATGTTCACGGTCGTCGGATCCGGCGTCGCCACGGTGAGGCCCTCGGGCACCTCCATGTTGACGTCGTGCGAGTAACCGAGCTGCAGCTTCAGGGTCTTGCCCTGGGCCGCGGCGCGATAGCCGACGCCGGTGATCTGCAGGGTCTTCGAGAAGCCCTCGGTCACGCCCGTCACCAGGTTGGCGACCAGCGTGCGCTGCATGCCCCAGAAGGAGCGGGCGCGCTTGCTGTCGTTCACCGGCTGCACGACGACGTTGCCGTCCTCGATCGCGTAGGTGACTTCCGAAGCGAGATCGATCGAGAGGGTGCCCTTCGGGCCCTTCATCGAAAGCTTGCCGTCACCGATCGAAGCGGTGACGCCGGCCGGCACGATGACCGGCTTCTTGCCGATGCGGCTCATCAGAAGACCTCCGCGAGAACCTCGCCGCCCACGTTCTGCTCGCGCGCTTCCGCGTCGGAGAGAACGCCCTTGGGCGTCGAGACGATGGTGATGCCCAGGCCGTTGCGAACGCGCGGCAACTCCTTGGAGCCGCTGTAGACGCGACGGCCCGGCTTCGAGACGCGCGCGATATGCTGGATCGCGGGCTGGCCCTCGAAATACTTGAGCTCGATACGGATGCCCGGATGCTCGTTCAGCGTCTCGTCGGAGTAGCCACGGATGTAGCCCTCACGCTGGAGAACGTCGAGCACGCGGGTGCGCAGCTTGGACGCCGGGGTCAGCACGGAATCCTTGCGGGCGCGCTGGCCGTTGCGGATGCGGGTGAGCAGATCGCCCACGGGATCGTTGATCGCCATCTTTAAACCCTCACCAGCTCGACTTGGTCACGCCGGGGATCATCCCCTTGTTCGCGAGATCCCGCAGGATGACGCGCGCGAGCTTGAACTTGCGGTAATAACCGCGCGGACGACCAGTCATCTCGCAACGGTTGCGGATGCGGGTCGGGTTGCCGTTGCGCGGCAGCTCCGCCATCTTCAGGCGCGCGATCAGACGCTCGCCCTCATCCGCGCTCTTGTCGTTCGCGATCGCCTTCAGCTTCGCGTACTTCGGAGCAGTCTTCTTGACGAGCGCGCGGCGGCGCTCGTTCTTCAGCACGGAACTCAGTTTCGCCATGACTTAAGTTCTCTTTCCTAGCTCAGGCCGCCTGCTTCTGATCGGCATCACCCACGAAGGGGAAGCCGAACAGACGCAGCAGTTCGCGAGCTTCGTCGTCGGTGTTGGCGGTGGTCGTGACGATCACGTCCATGCCACGGATGCGGTCGACCTTGTCGTAGCTGATCTCCGGGAAGATCAGCTGCTCCTTGAGGCCGGTCGCGTAATTGCCCTTGCCGTCGAACGACTTCGGGTTCAGGCCCCGGAAATCGCGGACGCGCGGCAGCGCGATGGTCACGAAGCGATCGAGGAACTCGTACATACGCTCACGGCGCAGGGTGACCTTGCAACCGATCGGCATGCCCTCACGCAGCTTGAACTGCGCGATCGACTTCTTCGCCTTGGTGATCACCGGCTTCTGGCCCGAGATGAGTTCCATCTCGGCCGCGGCCTGATCCACCCGCTTCTTGTCCTGGGTGGCGTCGCCGACACCCATGTTGATCACGATCTTCTCGATCTTCGGGACCATCATCGGGTTGGCGTAACCGAACTTCTCGGTCATCGCCTTCACGATGGTGTCCTCGTAGAGCTTCTGAAGGCGAGCCTTGTAAGCATCAGCCATCGATCTTCTCCCCGGTCTTCACGGCCACGCGGACCTTCTTGCCGTCCTGCGTCTCGAAGCGGACGCGGGTCGGCTTGCCGTCCGCCGTCGCGATCGCGACCTTGGATACGTGCAGCGGAGCCTCGATCCGCTCCAGGCCACCCTGCGGGTTCGCCTGGGTCGGCTTGCGGTGGCGGGTCGCGACATTGATGCCGCCGACGATCACCTTGCCCTCGGCAGGCATCGCCTTGGTGACGGTTCCGGTCTTGCCCTTGTCCTTACCGGACAGGACGACGACCTGGTCACCCTTCTTGATCTTCAGAGCCGACATTTCACAGCACCTCGGGCGCGAGCGAGATGATCTTCATGTGGTTCCGGGCGCGAAGCTCGCGAACGACCGGGCCGAAGATGCGGGTGCCGATCGGCTCCTCGTTCTTGTTGACGAGGACGGCGGCATTGCCGTCGAAGCGGATGGTCGAGCCGTCCGCACGGTGGATGTCCTTGGCGGTGCGGACGATGACGGCGCGGTGCACGTCACCCTTCTTCACCTTGCCGCGCGGAGCGGCTTCCTTGATCGACACGACGATGATGTCGCCGACCGTCGCGAAGCGACGCTTCGAGCCGCCGAGCACCTTGATGCACTGGACGCGCTTGGCGCCCGAGTTGTCGGCGACGTCGAGGTTGGACTGCATCTGGATCATGGTTCAGCCCTTCCCTTACGCGTTGTCGGTGGGAACCGGGACGGCGATTTCCGCACCGATGCGGTCGATCACCTTCCAGGTCTTCAGCTTCGAGATCGGCGCGCACTCCTCGATGCGAACAGTCTCACCGGTGTGGAACTGGTTCGTCTCGTCATGAGCGTGATACTTCTTCGACCGCTTGATGATCTTGCCGTAGAGTTCGTGCTTCACACGACGCTCCACGGAGACGACCACGGTCTTGTCGGTCTTGTCGGAGACCACCGTTCCGGTCAGCACGCGCTTCGGCATGGCTGGCTACTCCTTACGACTTCGCCGCAGCGGCACGCTGCGTCTGGGCGGTCTTGATGCGGGCGATGTCCTTGCGGACCTCGCGCACGCGGCTCGGCTTCTCGAGCTGGCCGGTGGCGGCCTGGAAGCGCAGGTTGAACTGCTCGCGCTTCAGCTCGGACAGCTGGGTGTTCAGCTGGTCGTCGGTCTGGCCGACGGTATCGATCTTCTTCGCCATGGCTCAGTCTTCCCCAGCGAGGTGAGTGGTATCGCCGAGGCGGGCCACGACCTTGACCTTGATCGGCAGCTTCTCGGCCGCGCGGCTGAACGCCTCGGCCGCGAGCGGGCCGGCAACGCCTTCCAGCTCGAACAGGATGCGGCCCGGCTTCACGCGGGCGACCCAGAATTCCGGCGAACCCTTGCCCGAGCCCATGCGGACTTCGGCCGGCTTCGACGACACCGGCACGTCCGGGAAAATGCGGATGTGCAGGCGGCCCTGGCGCTTGATGTGGCGGGTGATCGCGCGGCGAGCCGCTTCGATCTGGCGAGCGGTGATCCGCTCGGGCTCCATGGCCTTCAGGCCATAGGCGCCCTGGTTCAGCGTGGTTCCGCTCTTGGCATCGCCATGGATACGGCCCTTGAAGGCCTTGCGGAACTTGGTGCGCTTCGGTTGCAGCATGTCTTACTTACCTTCTGACACCGTGACGACGGTCGATCAGGCAGCGTGAGAGGGAGCGATCCCTATCAGCGCGCCGGACGAACTCCGGACGTCTGAGCTTCCATCATCAGCCGATCCTGCGCGAGCGGATCGTGGCCCAGGATCTCACCCTTGAAGATCCAGACCTTGATACCGCACACGCCGTAGGCGGTGTGCGCCTCGGCTTCGGCGTAATCGATATTCGCGCGGAGCGTGTGCAGCGGCACCCGGCCCTCACGATACCATTCGGTGCGCGCGATCTCCGCGCCGCCCAGACGGCCGGCGCAGGTGATGCGGATGCCCTCGGCGCCGAGGCGGAGAGCCGACTGCACGGCGCGCTTCATCGCGCGGCGGAACGCCACGCGGCGCTCCAGCTGGTCGGCGACCGACTGCGCGACGAGCTTCGAATCGATCTCCGGCTTGCGGATCTCGACGATGTTCAGCGACACGTCGGCCGCCGTCATCTTGCCGAGTGCGCGGCGCAGCTTTTCGATGTCCGCGCCCTTCTTGCCGATGATCACACCGGGGCGGGCCGCGTAGATCGAAATGCGGCACAGCTTCGCCGGGCGCTCGATCACCACCTTCGAGATCGCGGCCTGCGGCAGCGTCTTGAAGATGTACTGGCGGATGCGGAGATCCTCGAGCAGCATGTTGCCGTAATCGGCGCCGTCAGCGTACCAGCGGCTGTCCCAGGTACGATTGATCTGCAGGCGCATGCCGATCGGATTGGACTTGTGACCCATTATTCGGCCTCCTGCTCGCGCACGACGATGCGCAGCCGCGAGAACGGCTTGACGATGCGGGCCGAACGGCCACGGGCGCGGGTGGCGAAGCGCTTCATGACGAGGCCCTTGCCGACCGACGCTTCCTTCACGACCAGCGCGTCGACGTCGAGATTGTGGTTGTTCTCGGCGTTGGCGATCGCGGAGGCGAGGCACTTGCGCACATCGACGGCCATCGCCTTGGTCGAGAACTGAAGGATGTTCAGCGCGTCGCCGGCTTTCTTGTTGCGGATCAGGCCCGCGACAAGGTTGAGCTTCTGCGGCGAGCCGCGGACGGAGGTGGCGACCGCAAGGGCCTCCTTCTCACCGACCTTGCGGGGGGATGCAGGCTTCGACATCAGCGCTTGCCCTTCTTGTCGGCAGCGTGGCCGGGGAAGTAGCGCGTCGGCGCGAACTCACCCAGCTTGTGACCGACCATGTCCTCGTTGACGGTGATCGGCACGAACTTGCGGCCATTGTACAGGCTGAAGGTCAGGCCGACGAAATCCGGCAGGATCGTCGAGCGGCGCGACCAGGTCTTGATCGGCGCGCGCGTGGAATTCTCCTGCGCGGTCTGCGCCTTGCGGAGCAGGCTGAGGTCCACGAACGGACCCTTCCAGACGGAACGAGCCATCTCGATTACCTCTTCTTCTTCGCGTGGCGGCTACGGATGATCATCTTGTCCGTCGCCTTGTTGTGGCGGGTCTTGGCACCCTTGGTCGGCTTGCCCCACGGCGTGACCGGATGACGGCCGCCCGAGGTCCGGCCTTCACCACCGCCGTGCGGGTGGTCGACCGGGTTCTTGGCGACGCCGCGGGTGAGCGGACGATAGCCGAGCCAGCGGTTGCGACCGGCCTTCGCCAGGTTGGTGTTGCCGTTGTCGGGGTTGGACACCGCACCGATGGTGCACATGCAGTCCGAGCGGATGAAGCGCTGCTCGCCCGAGTTAAGGCGAACGATCACCATGCCGCGATCGCGACCCACCACCTGCACGTAGGTGCCGGCGGCGCGGGCGATCTGGCCACCCTTGCCGGGCTTCAGCTCGACATTGTGGACGATCGTGCCGACCGGGGTCTGGCCGATTTCCATGGCGTTGCCCGGCTTCACGTCGGTCTTCTTGCCTGCGACGATGGTGTCGCCGGCCGCCAGACGCTGCGGCGCCAGGATGTACGCCAGTTCGCCGTCCTCATACTTCACCAGAGCGATGAAGGCCGAACGGTTCGGATCGTACTCGAGACGCTCGACGGTCGCGGGCTGGTCCCACTTGCGGCGCTTGAAGTCGACGATGCGATACTTCTGCTTGTGGCCGCCCGCGATGCCGCGCGCAGTCGCGTGGCCCATGTTGTTGCGGCCGCCCGACTTGCGCAGGCCCTCGGTGAGCGCCTTGACCGGCTTGCCCTTGTGGAGCGCCGAGCGGTCCACGAGGATCAGGCCGCGCCGCGCCGGCGAGGTCGGATTATAATGCTTCAACGCCATGATCAGCGCACCCCTTCGGTGACGTCGATCGACTCGCCTTCGGCGAGGCGGACGATTGCCTTCTTGAAGTCCGAACGCTGGTAGGGAGCACCCTTCCAGCGCTTGGTCTTGCCCTTGACGGTGATCGTGTTCACGCTGACCACCTTCTTGCCCCAAAGCGCCTCAACGGCAGCCTTGATGGCGGGCTTGGTGGCGTCACCGGCGACCTTGAAAACAACGGCGTTGTTCTCGGACACCAGGGTGGACTTCTCGGTGATGTGCGGGCCTACGATCACGTCATAGTGACGAATGTCGATCGCGCCCTGCTCCTGCTTCTTAGCCATGGAAGCGCGCCTCCAGCTTCTCGACAGCGGCGCGCGTCAGCACGAGCGTGTCATGGTTCAGGATGTCGTACACGTTGGCGCCGATCGCCGGCAGCAGGTTGACACCCTTCAGGTTGGACGAGGCGTGCGCGAACGAGACGTTGAGCGCCTCGCCGTCGATCACCAGCGCCTTCTTGCCGAAGCCGAGACCGGCGAGCTGGCCAGCCAGCGTCTTGGTCTTGCCCTCGGCGACGTCGAGCGCGTCGACGACGATCAGCGAGCCGTCCTTGGCCTTCGCCGACAGCGCCATCTTCAGGCCCAGCGCGCGAACCTTCTTGTTCAGCGACGGGTTGAAGTCACGCAGGCGGGCACCGTGGGCCTTACCACCGCCGATGAAGACGGGGGCGCGGCGATCACCGTGACGGGCCGAACCGCCGCCCTTCTGGTTGCCCAGCTTCTTGCCCGAACGCGCCACGTCGGCACGCTCGCGGGTCGGACGGGCGGTGCCGCGGCGCTTTTCGAGCTGCCAGGTCACCACGCGGTGGAGGATATCGGCGCGCGGCTCGAGGCCGAACACCGCATCGTTGAGCTCGATGTCGCCGGCGGAGCTGGCGTCGAGCTTGAGAACCTTGATCTTCATGGTGCTCAGCCTTCCTTGCTCTCGTCGGCGCCCTTGGCGGCATCCGCCTCGGAACCGATCTCGGCGTTGTTCGCCTCGGCCTGCGCCTCTTCGGCAGCGTGCGCGTCGGCGGCGGCGACACCGGCGGCGACTTCGTCGTCACCCGGCAGCGCGGGAATCTCGTGGATCGCGCCATCGTCGACCATGCCGGCCGGAGCGTGCTCGACCACCGGGGCCTTGCGATCGATCAGGGCGGCGGGGAACGGCACGCCCTCGGGCAGCGCTTCCTTCACGGCGTCCTTCACGAACAGCCAGCCACCCTTCGAGCCGGGCACCGAACCCTTCACGAAGAGCAGGCCGCGAGCGGCGTCGGTGCGCACGATCTCGAGGTTCTGCTGGGTGCGGTTACGGTCGCCCATGTGGCCGGCCATCTTCTTGTTCTTGAAGACCTTGCCCGGATCCTGGCGGTTACCGGTCGAACCGTGCGAACGGTGCGAGACGGACACGCCGTGGGTGGCGCGCAGACCGCCGAAGCCCCAACGCTTCATGGCGCCGGCGAAGCCCTTGCCCTGCGTGCGACCCTGGATGTCGACGAGCTGGCCCGCGACGTAATGGTCGGCCGAAATCTCGGCACCCACGTCGAGCAGGTTGTCCTCGGTGACGCGGAACTCGCACACCACCGCCTTCGGCTCCACTTCGGCCTTGCCGAAATGGCCGCGCTGCGGCTTGGCGACATTCTTCGCCTTGGCGGCGCCGGCACCGAGCTGGACGGCGGTGTAGCCGTCATTGTCGGCCGTGCGGCGCGCAATAACCTGAAGACCCTCGAGCTGCAGGACGGTCACGGGCACATGGCGCCCATCCTCCTGAAACAGCCGGGTCATCCCCATCTTCTTCGCGATCACGCCGGTGCGCATCGCAGTCTCCTCAAACAGAGGCTCCCTCGGGTCATTCCTTGGGAGCGTGCCAACGAAAAAGGCCTCCCGTCTCCGGAAGACCTCCAGCCCAACCAGCCATGCCCCCGCCCCGGGCTCGGTTTTCGTGAATGGCTCTCGCCACCCAAGAAAGGCGGGGACCAGGACAACGGCAACCCGGAGAACCGGGGAGATACGCCGTTCGGTATCCCTTAGCTTTCCCGTCTCGACCGGCCTTCACGACCGGGAAACGAATCTCGCATTCGGACGATTCGTCCTGTGCGAGGCCGGCCCTATACGGGGCTTTGCCCCGGACCGCAACACCTGTTCCCCACTCATTTGGCGGGGAACGGCATGCGTGATCAGGCCAGCTTGATCTCGACCGCGACACCGGCCGCGAGATCGAGCTTCATCAGCGCGTCGACCGTCTGCGGGGTGGGCTGCACGATGTCGAGCAGGCGCTTGTAGGTGCGCACCTCGAACTGCTCGCGCGACTTCTTGTCGATGTGGGGGCCACGGTTGACGGTGAACTTGTCGACGTGGGTAGGCAGCGGGATCGGACCGCGGATGAGCGCGCCGGTGCGGCGGGCGGTGTCGGCGATTTCGCCAGTGGCCTGGTCGAGCACTCGGTGATCGAAGCCTTTAAGGCGAATGCGGATGTTCTGCGTGTCCATGATGTCCTGCCGTGTGAAAGAGCCAACCCCATGCCGTTTCCGGCGCTACGCGGGGCAAAGAGAAGCCGCCCGGTCCCTTGTGGGGGACCGGGCGGCCGGAAGCGTGATTACTTCGTGATGGTGCCGACGACGCCGGCGCCGACGGTACGACCGCCTTCACGGATGGCGAAGCGCAGGCCCTGGTCCATCGCGATCGGCGCGATCAGCTTCACGCCGATCGAGACGTTGTCGCCGGGCATGACCATCTCGGTGCCCTCAGGCAGCTCGACGGTGCCGGTCACGTCCGTGGTGCGGAAGTAGAACTGCGGACGATAGTTGGCGAAGAACGGCGTGTGACGGCCACCCTCGTCCTTCGACAGGACGTACACCTCGGCCTTGAACTCGGTGTGCGGGGTGATCGAACCCGGCTTGGCCAGAACCTGGCCGCGCTCGACGTCCTCACGGCCCACGCCGCGGAGCAGCGCACCGATGTTGTCGCCGGCCTGACCCTGATCGAGCAGCTTGCGGAACATCTCGACGCCCGTGACGGTGGTCTTGCGGGTGTCGTTGATGCCGACGATCTCGACTTCCTCGCCGACCTTGACGATGCCGGTCTCGACGCGGCCGGTCACCACGGTGCCGCGGCCCGAGATCGAGAACACGTCCTCGATCGGCATCAGGAAGGTCTTGTCGAGCGGACGCTCCGGCTGCGGGATCCAGGTATCCACGGCGGTCATCAGCTCGAGAACGGCGTTCTTGCCGATCTCGTTGTCCGAACCGTCGAGCGCCTTCACGGCCGAACCCTTGACGACCGGGATGTTGTCGCCGTCGAAGTCGTACTTCGAGAGCAGCTCGCGGATCTCCAGCTCGACGAGTTCGAGGATCTCGGGATCGTCCACGAGGTCGACCTTGTTCATGAACACGACGAGCTGCGGCACGCCGACCTGGCGGGCGAGCAGGATGTGCTCGCGGGTCTGCGGCATCGGGCCGTCGGTGGCCGACACGACGAGGATCGCGCCGTCCATCTGCGCGGCGCCGGTGATCATGTTCTTCACATAATCGGCGTGGCCCGGGCAATCGACGTGCGCATAGTGACGGTCGGCGGTCTCATACTCGACGTGCGCGGTCGAGATGGTGATGCCGCGCTCGCGCTCCTCGGGAGCCTTGTCGATGTTGGCATAGTCGACGAAGGTCGCGCCGCCGGTCTCGGCGAGCACCTTGGTGATGGCGGCCGTCAGCGACGTCTTGCCATGGTCGACGTGGCCAATGGTGCCGATGTTGCAGTGCGGCTTGTTCCGCTCAAACTTAGCTTTCGCCATCTTGTCCTACCTTCTTTCGAATCTGTCCTGCGGGATTCGCCGCCCGGAAGCGGCGCCCCATAACGAATGTTTTTACGTTAGGCTAGCTTCGCCTTGACCTCGTCCGCGACATTCTGCGGGACTTCGTCATAGTGCGAGAACTGCATGCTGTACTGGGCGCGGCCCTGGGTGAACGAGCGGAGCTGGTTCACGTAGCCGAACATGTTGGCCAGCGGGACCATCGCCTCGACCACCTGCGCGTTGCCGCGGCTGTCGGTGCCCTGGATCTGGCCACGGCGGCTGTTCATGTCGCCGATGACGTCGCCGAGATAATCCTCCGGCGTCACGACCTCGACCTTCATGATCGGCTCGAGGATCTTGATGCCCGACTTCTCGGCCACTTCGCGCATCGCGCCGCGGGCGCAGATTTCGAACGCCAGCGCCGACGAGTCGACGTCGTGGTAGGCGCCGTCCGTCAGGTGGACCTCGAAGTCCACGATCGGGAAGCCGATCAGCGCGCCGGTCTCGGCGGTCTCACGGAAGCCCTTCTCGACCGACGGGATATATTCCTTGGGAATATTGCCGCCCTTCACCTCGTCGAAGAACTGGTAGCCCGAACCACGCTCGCCGGGGATCACCGTCACCTTCACGCGGCCGAACTGGCCCGAGCCGCCCGACTGCTTCTTGTGGGTGTAGTCCACGTCGACCTTCTTCGCGAGATATTCGCGATAGGCCACCTGCGGCGCGCCGACATTGGCCTCGACCTTGAACTCGCGGCGCATGCGGTCGACGATGATCTCGAGGTGGAGCTCGCCCATCCCCTTGATGATCGTCTGGCCCGACTCATGGTCGGAGGTCACGCGGAACGACGGATCCTCGCGGGCGAGGCGGTTGAGCGCCACGCCCATCTTCTCCTGGTCGGCCTTGGTCTTCGGCTCGACCGAGAGCTCAATCACCGGCTCCGGGAATTCCATCCGCTCGAGGATGATCGGCGCCGACTGCGCGCAGAGCGTATCGCCGGTCGTCGTGTCCTTCAGGCCGGCGAGAGCGACGATGTCGCCCGCGAAGGCCTCCTGGATGTCCTCACGGCTGTTCGCGTGCATCAGCAGCATACGGCCGACCTTTTCCTTCTTCTCCTTGACGGAGTTCAGGACCTGCGACGCCGCCTCGAGCTTGCCCGAGTAGATGCGCGCGAAGGTGAGCGTGCCGACGAACGGATCGTTCATGATCTTGAACGCCAGCGCCGAGAAGGGCGCCGCGTCGTCCGACGGACGATCGGCTTCCGAGCCGTCCGGCAGGATGCCCTTGATGGCGGGCACGTCGAGCGGGCTCGGCAGATAGTCGACCACCGCGTCGAGCAGCGGCTGCACGCCCTTGTTCTTGAACGCGGAGCCGCAGACGACCGGCACGAACGCCATGTTGAGCGTGCCCTTGCGGATCAGCTTCTTGAGCGTCGCGGTGTCGGGCTCGTTGCCCTCCAGATACGCCTCCATCGCCTCGTCGTCCTGCTCGACGGCGAGTTCGATCAGCTTCTCGCGGGCCTTGGCAGCCTTGTCGGCGAGATCGTCGGGGATCGGCTGATATTCGAACTTCGCGCCCAGCGACTCCTCGAGCCAGATGATCGCGCGGTTCTCGACGAGATCGACGAGGCCCTTGAAGCCGCCCTCGATGCCGATCGGCAGATACAGCACGGCCGGGGTCGCGCCGAGGCGCTCGATGATCGAGTCGACGCAGAAGTCGAAGTTCGCGCCGGTGCGGTCGAGCTTGTTGACGAAGCACATGCGCGGCACGCCGTACTTGTCGGCCTGGCGCCACACGGTCTCGGACTGCGGCTCCACGCCGGCGACGCCGTCGAAGCACGCCACCGCGCCGTCGAGCACGCGCAGCGAACGCTCGACCTCGATGGTGAAGTCGACGTGGCCGGGCGTGTCGATGATGTTGATGAGGTGCTCCTCACCCTTGCCTTCCTCGGCGCGCCACTTGCAGGTGGTCGCGGCCGACGTGATCGTGATCCCTCGCTCCTGCTCCTGCTCCATCCAGTCCATCGTCGCGGTGCCCTCGTGGACCTCGCCGATCTTGTAGGACTTGCCGGTGTAATAGAGGATGCGCTCGGTCGTCGTCGTCTTGCCGGCGTCGATGTGCGCCATGATGCCGATGTTGCGATAACGATTGAGCGGATGGCTGCGGGCCATGATCTTAAACTCCGATGTCGGGGAAGGCCCCGAAAGGCCTCGCCCCGACGATATGGGTATGAACTGTGACTCTTTCGAGTCTCAGCGATGTTACCAGCGGTAGTGCGAGAAGGCGCGGTTCGCTTCCGCCATGCGGTGCGTGTCCTCGCGCTTCTTCACCGCGTTGCCGCGATTGTTGGCGGCGTCCATCAGCTCGGCCGACAGGCGCGCATCCATGGTGTGCTCCGAACGGCCGCGCGCGGCCGAGATCAGCCAGCGGATCGCCAGAGCCTGGGCGCGCTCGGGGCGCACCTCGACCGGAACCTGGTAGGTCGCACCGCCGACGCGGCGCGAACGGACCTCGATGCCCGGCTTCACGTTGTTCAGCGCATCGTGGAACACGCCGATCGGATCGCGCTTGGCGCGCGCCTCGATCGTGTCGAGCGCGGAGTAGAGGATGCCTTCGGCGACGGCCTTCTTGCCGTCCAGCATCACGGAATTCATGAACTTCGAGAGGACGATATCACCGAACTTCGGGTCCGGCAGGATCTCGCGCTTCTCTGGGCGACGACGACGGGACATTGTTGTTTCCTTCTCACTTCAGCCTGGTTGGTCACACGCGATTGGGTGACCGGCTTACTTCGGACGCTTGGCGCCGTACTTGGAACGGGACTGCTTGCGGTCCTTCACACCCTGCGTATCGAGCACGCCGCGCAGGACGTGATAGCGAACGCCGGGAAGATCGCGAACACGGCCGCCGCGGATGAGCACGACGGAGTGCTCCTGCAGGTTGTGGCCTTCGCCCGGAATGTAGGAGATGACCTCGCGGCTGTTGGTCAGACGGACCTTGGCCACCTTGCGGAGAGCCGAGTTCGGCTTCTTCGGGGTCGTGGTATAGACGCGGGTGCAGACGCCGCGCTTCTGCGGGTTCTGCTCCATCGCAGGGACCTTCGACTTGGCCTTCTGCGGATCGCGGCCCTTGCGGACCAGCTGGTTGATCGTCGGCATTGAAGCCTTCACCTTTCAATGGTTACTTTGCCGTGCCCGGAAATCGCTGAAATGCACAAAGGCTCTGGGGGTCGTACAACCCTCCCGAGCCTCGTTCAGAGCATCGGCAATGTTCAAGCAGTCACGAGCCCCAAGGCCCGGACCGGCGCGCGCTATAGCGGGCGACTCAGAGGCGGTCAACCGGGGTGGGAAGACCGCCGAACGCGAACCGCCATCCACCGTTCGGCCTGAGCGCAGTCGAAGGCCATGACCAGCAGTGGCTGCACTTCGACTGCACTCAGTGCGAACGGATGTGGTCGGCGCCGAACCTCCTACAGCGCCCCGCTCAGCGCCTGGATCAGCGCAATCTGGAAGCGCGCCGGATCCTCGATCTGCGGCACATGGCCCAGCCCCTGCAGCGGAACGAAGCGGGCGTCCTTCATCCGTGCCGCCGCCTTGTCACCCAGCGTCGCGGCATCGGGGAGCTGGTTGACGATCTCGGCCGGCGCCCAGCTGCGCCCGAAGACGTTGTGATCGAGCGTACCGACCATCAGGATCGTCGGTACCGCGATCCGGCCGAATTCATAGGCGACCGGCTGAGTCTCGATCATCTCGGTGGTGCGCGCCTGCGCGTCCATCACGGCAGCGCGGCCGGGGCCGGCATACATGCCCGCGATCATCTCCACCCAACGATCGTAATCGCGACGCCAGGCGCCGTGATAATAAGCGTTGAGCTGATAGGCCTTCATGGATGCCGGCGTCTTGCGGCTCTCCAGCTCCATCGCCTTGTCGACACCGATATACGGCACGCCCTGCGCAAGCCGATCGGCAAGACCCAGCGGATCGACCAGGATCATCTGATCGATCAGCTGCGGATGTGCGATCGCCAGACGTTCCGCCACCATCCCACCCATCGAGTGGCCGACCAGGGTCACCTTGGTGATGCCGCGCGAGCGCAGCAGATCGGCGGTCATCGCCGCCATGCCGTAAAGGCTATACTGGTAGCCGGCGGGCTTGGAGGATTTGCAGAAGCCGACCTGATCGGGGACGATCACGCGATAGCCGGTCGCCGCCAGCACGCGTGCGGTGTCGCCCCAGGTCGCGCCGCAGAAATTCTTCCCGTGGAGGAGTACGACCGTGCGCCCGTTCGCCTTGGCCGGCGCTAGCTCCATATAGGCCATCTCGACCGGCTGGCCCTGCGACATCGTGCGATAGACGTGGACCGGGAAGGGATAGTCGAAGCCCTCGAGGCGGGCGCCATAGCTGCGCGGCACCGATACCGTCGCGGTCGCCGTCGCCATCGGCTTCTGCGCCGCGAGGGCGGGCTTGGCGGAGGCGGACTTGGGGGCCGGCGGCGCTGCGGCGATCGAAAAGGCAAGCAACGGTGCGATCAGGACGCTGCGCAAGGATGTCGGCTCCGGTCAGTTGGTCGCGTTAACCATAGCTTTCGGTTTGATATAAAGCGACCCGATTTCAGGCCAGGAGGCACGCAATTCCGCCTCGATCTCGGCGATCATCCGCTCGACCGCGCCGGCCGGCACGGCATCGACGAAATCCACGTCGCACCCCACGAACACCGATCGCGGACCGAGATGGAGCGTCACCACCTGCCCTATCCGCGTGACCTCCGGGCGGCCGGCGATGGCGGCGCGGATCGCCTCGATCAGCGCGGGTTCGGCGCGCTCCCCGATCAGCAGCTCCTTGGACTCCCGCGCCAGTAGGATAGCGACCACGCCCAGCACTGCGCCGATCGCGATCGAAGCGATGCCGTCCCAGCGGCCGTCATTGGTGACGTGCGAGAGCCAGATGCCGATGCCGGCGATGATCAGGCCGGCCATGGCGGCCGAATCCTCGAACAGCACGATGAAGGCGGGCGGATCCTTGGAGCGGCGGATCGCCTCCCACCAGCCCTGATCGCCTTTGGATTTGGAGAAGGCGCGCATCGCTGTCCACCAGCTGCCGCCTTCCAACAGGATCGATACGGCGAGGACGATATAGGCGACCGTCGCATCCTGCGGCGGCTCGGGGTCGCGCAGGTGGGTGATGCCCTCGTACATCGAAAGGCCGGCGCCCGTCGCGAAGATCAGGATCGCGACGACGAAGCTCCAGAAATAGAGCTCGCGACCATAGCCGGCGGGGTGCAGATCGTCAGCCGGGCGCGCGGCGCGCTTCTGGCCGTAGAGCAGCAATATCTGGTTGAGACTGTCGACGACCGAGTGGAAGCCCTCGGTCAGCATCGCGGCGGATCCGGTGATCCCGGCGGCGACGAACTTGGCGACGGCGATGCCGAGATTGGCGGCCAGAGCCATCAGCAGGACGAGCTTGCTCTCGCCGTGTGGAGAGTCCCCGCTCATCTGTTTTCCCGAGAAAAGGAAAAGGGCCGGCGGTTGGTCTGCCGCCGGCCCTTCGGATTACATCGCGTTCGAGGTCGCGCTGTTGTCCATCGCCATGTTGTCGGTGGCGCCCATCGCATTCATGTCGCCCATCGACGCATTCTCGTCAGCGGGGACCAGCATGTTGTCCTCGGCCGACACGTTGGCGGTGTTGGTCGTGTCGGACTTGTGGCAGGCAGCGGCGCCCAGCGCGAGAGCCGCAACCGCGGCGATCGTGATACCCTTCTTCATTCGTAATCTCCTATCCGTTCACACAGCGGACGTTCGGCAACGCAACACGGCCGCAGCCGCGCTGAGAGAGTCAGCAAAACGCCCGAAGGTCAAGCCTTCATTTAGAAATGGAGCGCCCGGCCGTATGCCGAGAGCACGCTTTCATGCATCATCTCGCTGAGCGTCGGGTGCGGGAACACCGTCTCGATCAGCTCCGCCTCGGTGGTCTCGAGTTGCTTGGCCACCGTATAGCCTTCGATCAGCTCGGTCACTTCCGCGCCGATCATGTGCGCGCCGAGCAGTTCACCCGTCTTGGCGTCGAACACCGTCTTGATAAAGCCCTCGGCCTCGCCGAGCGCGATCGCCTTGCCGTTACCGATGAACGGGAACTTGCCGACCTTCACCTCGTAACCGGCCTCTTTCGCCTTCGCCTCGGTAAGACCGACAGACGCGATCTGCGGGCGCGAATAGGTGCAGCCCGGAATGTTGCGCACGTCCATCGCATGCGGATGTTTACCCGCGATCGCCTCGGCCGCGATCACGCCCTCGTGGCTGGCCTTGTGCGCGAGCCACGGCGGCGCGGTGACGTCACCGATCGCCCAGATGCCCGGCACGTTGGTGCGACAGGCGCCGTCCGTGTCGATATGGCCCTTGGTGGTTTTGATGCCGAGCGCTTCCAGCCCGATATTCTCGGTGTTGGGCACGATGCCGACCGCGACGATGACGTGGCTGTAGTCGTTGGTCTCGGTCTTGCCGTCAGCGAGCTTGATCGTCGCCTTCACGCCGGTCCTGGAGGTATCGAGCTTCTCGACGCCCGCCTTGGTGATGATCTTCATGCCCTGCTTGGTCAACGCTTTGGTCAGGAAGTCGGAGACCTCGGCATCCTCCACCGGCACGATGCGATCGAGCATCTCGACGATCGTCACCTCGGCGCCCATGTCCGAATAGAAGCTGGCGAACTCGACGCCGATCGCACCGGAGCCGATGACGAGCAGCTTGGTCGGCATCTCCTTGGCCGTCATCGCGTGGCGGTAGGTCCAGATCCGCTCGCCGTCCGCCTTGGCGAAGGGCAGTTCGCGGGCGCGGGCGCCAGTGGCGATGATGATGTCCTTGGCGGCCAGCTCGGTCTTCTTGCCGTCCTTCTCGACGGTCAGCTTGCCTTTCCCGGTGATCGTGCCGACGCCCTCGACGACGGTGATCTTGTTCTTCTTCATCAGGTGCGTGACGCCCTGATTGAGCTGCTTCGCGACACCGCGCGAGCGCTTCACCACCGCGTCGATGTCCGCGCTGATCTTCTCCGCAGCGAGGCCGTAATCCTTGGCGTGCTGCATGTAGTGATAGATTTCCGACGAGCGCAGCAGCGCCTTGGTCGGGATGCAACCCCAGTTGAGGCAGATGCCGCCGAGCAGTTCGCGCTCGACGATCGCGGTCTTGAGGCCGAGCTGCGCGGCGCGGATCGCCGCGACATAGCCGCCGGGGCCGGAGCCCAGCACGACGAGATCGTAGGTGTCAGCCATCGAAATCCTTCCTGATTATCGTCAGTTGGGGCTGCGGAAGCCCCGCTATCGTGTCTCGGTCGCCTTGAACAAGGCCCAGGCGGCCAGCGTTACCACGCAGAAGATCAGCCAGCTCCAGTGCAGCTCGATCCCGGCGCCGATCGGGATGCGGACATATTCGCCAGACAACAGACCGGCGAGATCGAAGCCCGTCCGTCCCGATAGCCACGGGACCGCCACCGCCGCGATCGTTCCAAGACCGACCGCAGTGGTAAGCGCCATGGTTCAGGCGGCCTCCTGTCCGTTATCCGGGGTCTGCAGGGGCGGCACCCGGCGCGGCTGGCGATCCTCGCCCACCGCGACGAAGGTGAAGGTCGCCTGCGTCACCTTGTAGCTGGCCTCGTCGTGCCGCGCGCGGCGCCACGCCTCGACCTCGATCTTCATCGAGGTGCGGCCAGTGGCGATCAGGGTCGCATAGACCGAAACCTCGTCGCCGACGAACACAGGCCGGAGGAAGGCCATGCCGTCCACCGCGATGGTGACGGCGCGCCCGCTGCTGTGGCGCGAGGCGACCGATCCGGCCGCCGAATCCATCATCGAGAGCAGCCAGCCGCCGAAGATGTCGCCATAGGGATTGGTATCAGCCGGCATCGCGACGACGCGGACGGTCGGCGCATGTTCGGGCGGAAGATCGTCGAGCGTCTTCATCAGGCGAGCATACCCAGCGGGTTCTCGACGAGACGCTTGAAGGCGGCCATGAACTTCGCGCCGTCGGCACCGTCGATCGCGCGGTGGTCGAAACTGCCGGTCGCCGACATCACGGTGGCGACGGTCAGTTCGTCGTTCACGACATAGGGCCGCTTCTCGCCGGCGCCGATTGCCAGGATCATGCCCTGCGGCGGATTGATCACCGCCTCGAACTGCTTGATGCCGAACATGCCCATGTTGGAGAGCGAGGCGGTGCCGCCCTGATACTCTTCCGGCTTCAGCTTGCCGTCCTTGGCGCGGGCGGCGAGATCCTTCATCTCGTTGGCGATGGCGGACATGCTCTTGGTGTCGGCGCCCTTGATGATCGGCGTGATCAGGCCGGTCGGGATCGACACCGCCACCGAGATGTCGGCGCGGCTGAAGGTGACGAGCTGGTCGCCCGCCAGCATCACGTTGCAGCTCGGCACCTCCATCAGCGCCACGGCCTGCGCCTTGATCAGCATGTCGTTGACCGACAGCTTCACGCCGCGCGCCTCCAGCCCCTTGTTCAGCTCGCCGCGCAGCTTGAGCAGCGCATCGAGGCGGATGTCGACGGTGAGGTAGATGTGCGGAACGGTCTGCTTCGACTCGGTCAGGCGGCGCGCGATCGTCTTGCGCATGTTGGAGAGCTTGGCCGCTTCGTGCGGAATGTCTGGGATCTGCGCGGGCGCCGGAGCGGCAACGGGAGCCGATGGTGCAGCGGCGACGGGCGCCGCGGCCTTGGCGGCGGGCGCGGCACCGCCGGCCTTGGCGCCATCGAGATCCGCCTTCACGATTCGGCCGTTCGGGCCGGAGCCTGTCACCGACGACAGATCCACGCCGCTCTGCTCGGCGATACGGCGCGCGAGCGGGCTGGCCTTCACGCGATCGCCGGACGAGGCGGCAGCGGCCTTCACCTCAGGCTCGGGCTTCGGCGCGGGCGCGGCTTCCGCCTTGGGAGCGGGCGCGGGCTCGGCGGCCTTCGCCTCGGGCGTGGCAGCGGCCTTGGGCGCCGCCTTGGCGGCGGAGGCATCCTCGCCCTCGCCCGCCAGGATCGCGATCGGCGCACCGACCTTCACGCCGTCCGATCCTTCGGGCACGAGGATCTGGGCGATCGTGCCCTCGTCCACCGCCTCGAACTCCATGGTGGCCTTGTCGGTCTCGATCTCGGCGAGGATGTCGCCCGACTTCACCTCGTCGCCCTCCTTCACCAGCCACTTGGCCAGCGTGCCCTCCTCCATGGTGGGGGATAGAGCGGGCATCTTCAGTTCGATCGGCATGTCGGCGCGGGCCTTTCTCGTAGAGGTCCTGTTTCCCGCCCATTTCGGCCCGAAGACAGCGCCGGTCAAGGCTTACGCTTGCGTGAAGCGCATGCATAGCGCACGCTGACGACAGATGGACGACGCAATCCTGCCCCGCACCTACCTCGTCGTCCTCGACGGCAGCGCCGAGGCGCGGACCGCGCTCCGCTTCGCCGCGCGCCGCGCCGCCAAGACGCAGGGCCGGGTCGAGATGCTCGCCGTCGTCGAGCCGGCCGAATTCGTCCAGTGGGGTGGCGTGCAGGATGCGCTCGAGGAGGAAGCCCGGCTCGGCGCCGAGGCGCTGCTCCACCAGGCGGCGGGCGAGATCGTCGAGGAACTGGGCGTGAAACCCGAGATCACGATCCGCCAGGGCGATCCGGTGAAGGCGGTGCGCGCATTGCTGGAGGAACGACCCAACACCGCCGCTCTGGTGCTGGGCGCGCAGGCATCGGGCGGACCGGGTCCACTGGTCGCCTATTTCGCGGGCGCCGAGGCGGGGCTGATGCCCTGCCCGGTGATGATCATTCCCGGCTCGCTCGGCGACGAGGCGCTGGACCGGCTATCCTAGACATCCTGCCCATCAAAGATGGGGAGGGGGACCACGCGAAGCGTGGCGTAGGGGTATGCGCGGCGCTTTGCCCCTCCACCACTCGCCTGCGGCGAGCGGTCCCCCTCCCACGCTTCGCGCAGGGAGGAACTTGGGCGGCGCCTGTCCGTAATTCCGGACAATGCGGACCATCGCCCAGATTTCCGACCTCCATTTCGGCGCGCACGAGCCGGCCGTCGTCGCGTACCTTCATGCCGCGCTGTCGGCGATCCGGCCCGATCTGGTCGTCGTGTCGGGCGACCTCACCCAGCGCGCGCGCAAGGAGCAGTTCGCCGAGGCCGCGTTGTTCTTCGACCGACTGGAGGCGGAGGGGCTGCGCCTGCTGATCGTGCCGGGCAATCACGACGTGCCCATGCACAAGCCGTTCCAGCGCCTGTTCTGGCCGCTGCGTCGCTACACCCGTTTCATCGCGCGGGGCCGCTCCGCCTGGTATTGCGATACGGAACTCGCGGTACTCGGCCTCGCCTCCGCCCACGGGCTGACCGTGAAGGACGGACGGCTGACGCAGGTCCAGATCCGATCGATCGGCGCGAGTTTCGCGGCCGCGCCGGAAAGCGCGGCCCGCATACTCGTCACCCACCATCCTCTAGTGCCGCTGCCCGGCGAGGAGGAAGGCGAGGTCGAACCCGCGCTGCGCGGTGCGAAGAGCGCGCTCAAGGCGGTGCGGGCGGCGGGCGTGCATCTGGTGCTCGCCGGCCACCATCACATGCCCGGCGTCAATCTTTCGGGACCGACCCTCTCGATCGATCTCGGCGTGATGGTGGTGCAAGCCGGCACCGCCACCTCATGGCGGCGGCGCCGTGCCCCCAACAGCTTCAACCTGCTCAGACTCGTCTCCCCCAACGAGGTTCAGGTCGAAGAGTGGATCTCCGAAGGCGGGGCGTTCAGCTCCCCCGGACCGTGCAAATCTTTTGCACGCAGCGCGGGTGGCGGGTGGGCCGCCACGTCTTCCTGACAGCGACCTTGCGATAGCGCGTGACGTAATCGGTCGTGGTGGTGGTCGTCGTCACCTGCACGCCCGGCGTCACCGTGACGATCGCGCCGGCCATCGGATAGACCGCCGGCGCGCCGAGCGGCGTCACGGTGGTGGTGACGCGGGTGTTCGGCCCCGCCTGATAGCTGTGCGTGCCCGGCATCGGGTAGCCCGGCTGCGGCGCATAGCCATAGCCCGGCCCGCCGACATAGCCACGGCGCGGATAGCCGGCATCCCAGTTCACGCCGTAGATGGAATCGACCACGCGGCCGTCGTCGTCGACCAGCACCGCGTCGTCATAATAGCGCACCCAGGCCATGCCCGGCCCCGGAGGCGCGAAGCCCCAGCCCCGCCAGTCGGCGACGACATAGGCGCGGTTGCGATAATGTCTGGGCACCTTCCAGCCCGGAGTCGGGCGGCGATAGTCACCGCGACCGGCCCAGCGTGGCGGCGGCGCATCGCGGAACGCGCCCGGCGGCGGCGCCATGCGGGTCATCGGCGCGGGGGCGTAGGCCGGGCCGTCGGGCGCCGTCGCCGGCATCATCGGAGCACCGTGGCCCCACGCGCTGCCCGCC
The DNA here is from genome assembly GCF_029906645.1 of Sphingomonas oryzagri. Classification (NCBI taxonomy): domain Bacteria; kingdom Pseudomonadati; phylum Pseudomonadota; class Alphaproteobacteria; order Sphingomonadales; family Sphingomonadaceae; genus Sphingomonas; species Sphingomonas oryzagri. The sequence goes on along the minus strand of NZ_JARYGZ010000004.1, from coordinate 144,589 downwards.
TGCATCGGCACGCCGGCCGTCGCGCCGACATCCGCCGCCGAGGCCGCTTGTGGCGCCAGTGCGAGGATCGCCGCTCCCGCCATGATGCCCAATGCCCGCATATCCCGTCCCCTAGTTGCCGCGCCAAGCAGAGGCGCGCGGACCCATGATCGGGGAAAGTCTTAACATCCTCGGCGGTTGCGCCGGAAGCGCGGAGACTCGGCAACGAGTCCCGTTATGGGTCAGGACGCGAGCCGCTCCGAAAGCAGCGCGCAGAGCCGCTCGGCGCCCGCCGCATCCGCCGCCGTGAAACGCGCGGGTGTCGGGCTGTCGAGATCGAGCACACCCTCGATCCGCCCACCGATCACGATCGGCACCACCAGCTCGGAGGCGGAGGCGGCGTCGCAGGCGATGTGACCGGGGAAAGCGTGGACGTCCTCGACACGCTGGGTCTCGCCCGTCGCGGCCGCCGTGCCGCACACGCCCGCGCCGAGCGCGATGCGGATGCAGGCGGCGCGCCCCTGGAACGGCCCGAGCACCAGCTCGCCGCCGACCATGCGGTAGAAACCCGCCCAGTTGAGATCGGGCACCAGCTCCCACAGCAGCGCCGCGACATTGGCCATATTGGCGATCGGATCCGGCTCGCCCTTGGTCACGCCATCGACGGCGGAGAGGAGATCGTCCCAGACGATGGCGGCATCGGCGCCGGCCTGTGGCTTGAAATCGTACATGGCTATTCGGCTCCGGGTGGGAGGCCGCAGATAGGATGGCGGGCGGAACGCGGCAAGGATGCTCTGGGACGACGCGCTTGGGTCATCCGCCGTTCAGCCGCGCGGCTCTATACCGCTCATCGCCGGCCGACCCCTGCCGGCACTCCCTGAACCTTGGCCCCGCCGTGAGCACGCTCCGGCGGGGTTTCTTTTTTGATTCAGGAGCCGCACCAGCCGACTCTCAGCAGCCGTTGCGGCGATTCTGGGCGGCGTCGTGCTTCTTGTCGAGGTGACGGCCGAGCAGGCCGCCGCCGATCACGCCCGCCGCGATGCCGATCGGGCCGGCGCCCAGCGCCGCCGCGCCCAGGCCGCCGCCGCCGGCGCCGGCGAGCAGGCCGGTCCGCCCGCTGCTGCGCTTGCAGCGATAATGATAGCGACCGTCGCGACCGGTATAGGTTTCGTGGCGCGCGAGAGCGGGGGCCGGAACCGCTACAGGCATCGTCACCGCCGCGATCACCGCCGAGAATATCATCGTCCTGCGCATCATGTCCTCCATGTCACGGCCGCACGCGTCTCTACGCCGCCGGCCATCGCCCGCACAACGCGGCAAAACCCGGAAGGACCCACAAGGAGGTCCGCTCAGTCGATCCGCACCTTGCCGCGCCCCGCCTTGACGCCCGATCGCGTCGACTTGGCGGTGAGGCGACGTTCCTTCGATGCCTTGGTCGGCTTGGTCTTGATGCGGCGCTCGGGCTTCACCAGCGCCTGCTCGATCATCGCGACGATCCGCGCCCTCGCCGCCTCGCGATTCGCCTCGCGGGTGCGATACTCGCGCGCGGTGACGAGGATCGCGCCGCCCTCCACCCAGCGCGAACCGGCCAGCGCCTTCAGCCGCTGGAAGACAGCCGGCGGCAGCCGCAACGCGTAGACATCGACGCGCAACTGCACGGCGGTCGCGACCTTGTTGACGTTCTGCCCGCCCGGCCCGGTCGAGGCGAGGAAGCGTTCCTCCAGCGCCTCTTCGGGCAGGACGTAAGGTTCAGGCACCGGCGTGCCCCGCCCAGCGCGCGAAACTCTCGGGCAACGGCGCCTCCGCCTCGATCGCCGGCTTGGGCGCGCGCGGCAAAGTGAGGCGCGCGGCATGGAGCAGCATCGCTTCCCCGCCCCGACCATAAACCGGATCGCCGACGATCGGCAGGCCCAGCGCTTCGGCGGCGTGGACCCGCAACTGGTGGGTGCGCCCGGTCTGCGGCCGGAACTCGACCAGCGCGCGACCGCCCTCGACACCGAGCAGGCGCCAGTCGGTCACCGACGGCTTGCCCTTCTTCGCATCGCCGACCATCCGCCAGCCATCGGCACGCGTGGAATGTTTGGACAGCGCCAGTTCGATTCGGCCGCCCGCCTGTTCCGGCACCCCGTCCAGCACGGCGAGATACACTTTCTCCGCCTGCCCCGCCTCGAACGCGGCGGCGAAGCGCTTGTGCGCCTTCGGGTTGCGCGCCAGCAGCAGGCAGCCCGACGTGTCGCGGTCCAGCCGATGCACGGGATGCGGTGATCGCTGGAAACCGAAACGCAAGGTTTCGAGCGCATCCTCGATACTGTCAGCGTGATCGCGCGGCCGATCGACCGGCAATCCCGCCGGCTTGTCGAGCACGATCGCCTCGGCGTCGATGAACAGGATGCGGTCGGCCAGCATGTGGCCCCCGTGCCACGCATTTCGACCATTGCGCAACGGCCGATTCGACTCGGCGCGTAAACGATTCGTTTGGGCTTTACGGACCGTTAACCTTTTTCCTTCATACCCGTAAACGTGAACGGAAGGCTGTGGGCGGAGCGCTCTGGCCATGCTGACGGGGATGGACGGACAATGCGCGTACTTCTGATCGAAGACGATCCCACGACCGCCAAGGCCATCGAGCTGATGCTCGGCGCGGAGGGCTTCAACACCTACACGACGGACCTCGGCGAAGAGGGCCTCGATCTGGGCAAGCTCTACGATTACGACATCATCTGCCTGGACCTGAACCTGCCGGACATGCACGGCTACGACGTGCTGAAGAAGCTCCGCGTCGCCAAGGTGCAGACCCCGGTGCTGATCCTCTCCGGCGTGTCCGAGATGGACAGCAAGGTCCGCGCGCTCGGCTTCGGCGCCGACGATTACGTCGTGAAGCCCTTCCACCGCGAGGAACTGGTCGCCCGCATCCACGCGATCGTCCGCCGCTCGAAGGGGCACAGCCAGTCCGTGATCCGCACCGGCAAGCTGCAGGTCAATCTCGACGCCAAGACGGTCGAGGTCGACAGCGCCCGCGTGCACCTGACCGGCAAGGAATATGCGATGCTGGAGCTGCTCTCGCTCCGCAAGGGCACCACGCTCACCAAGGAGATGTTCCTGAACCATCTCTACGGCGGCATGGACGAGCCGGAACTCAAGATCATCGACGTGTTCATCTGCAAGCTGCGCAAGAAGCTGAGCCTCGCTTGCGAGGGCGAGAATTACATCGAGACCGTGTGGGGCCGCGGCTATGTGCTGCGCGATCCGCAGGAAGCGGGCGCCGCACAGGTGGCGTAACCGATTTCGTCACGCACTACCCGGAGAAAGGCCGTCACGAGGGGATCGTGGCGGCCTTTCGCTTTTCCAGATCCGAAAACGCAAAAATCATTTTCCTACACGAACCATTATGGTTATATGATTCGGCTCGCCTGTGATGGAGCCGAGCCATGGACCCCGCCACCCTGATCAATGAGCTGATCGCCCGCGAGGGCGGATATGTCGCCCGCACCGCCGACAGGGGCGGCCCGACCCGCTACGGCATCACCCAGGCGGTCGCGAAGGCGCACGGCTATGCCGGCGACATGGCGAAACTGCCGCGCGACACCGCCGCCACCATCTACCGCGCCGATTACTGGACGAAGCCGCGCCTCGACGCGGTGGCGGCGCTGGCACCCAAGGTCGCGGCCGAGCTGTTCGACACCGGCGCCAACATGGGCACCGGCACCGCCGCCGGCTTCCTGCGCCGCGCGCTCAACGCGCTGAACCGCAACGGCGCGGATTATCGCGACGTGGCCGTGAAGGGCGCGGTGGACGATGCGGTGCTCGCCGCGCTCAAGGCCTTCCTGCGGGTGCGCGGGAGCGCGGGCGAGACAGTGCTGGTGAAGGCGCTCGATGCGCTGCAGGGCGAACGCTATCTCGCGCTCGCCGAGACGCGGCCCGCCAACGAAGCCTTCCTCTACGGCTGGCTCGCCAACCGGGTGGGCTGAGCAATGGCCTTCTCGCCCTCCCCGCTCGACATCGAGGACGCCTCGGCCGATCGGTTCACCTCCCGCGCGCGCCCCGCCTTCCTCTACGTGATGTACGCGCTGCTGCTCGGCGCCTTTCCGATGGCGGGGATCGCGGCCGTCGCGCCCGTCATGGCCGCCGCGATGACGCGTGCGATCGCCGCCTATCTCGATGCAATCCCCGAGCCGCTCTACGCACTCTTCGGCACAGGTTATCTGGGCTACACGGTGGTGCGCGAATGGGGCAAGGCGAAGGCGCCCCGATCGTAAGCGTGTGCAGCTTTCAGGAGACCCGTATGTCCGCCAAACCCTCCATCCTCATCGCCCAGCCCCATCTGGCCCCGTTGGCTATGGCCCTGGCGGCGGACTATAAGGTGCTGAAGCTGTGGGAAGCCGATGACGAGGCCCGCATCGGCGAGGTGCAGGCGCTGGTGGCGGCGGGCGAGTTCGCGATTCCGCCGGAACTGGTAGACCGGATGCCCAGGCTCGGGCTGATCGCCTGCTTCACCGTCGGCTATGACGGGATCGACGTGGCATGGGCGAAGGCGCGCGGCATCGCCGTCAGCCACGCACACAACGTCAATGACGAGGATGTCGCCGATCACGCGATCGGGCTGATCCTGGGCCATGCCCGCGCCATCGTACCGGGCGATGCGCGGCTGCGCGCCGGTGGCTGGCACGCGCGCGAGACGCCGCTGACCCGCTCGCTCGCCGGCAAGCGGCTGGGCATCGTCGGCCTCGGCAGCATCGGCGTGGCGCTGGCCGCACGGGCGGAAGTGATGCGGATGAGCGTCGCCTGGTGGGGGCCGAACCCCAAGCCGGATGCCCGCTGGCCCCGCGCCGAAAGCCTCGTCGCGCTGGCGCGGGAGAGCGACATTCTCGCGGTCGCGGCGCGCGCGCATGGCGGCAATGTCGGGATGGTCTCGGCCGAGGTGATCGATGCGCTCGGGCCGCAGGGCCTGCTGGTCAACGTCGCGCGCGGCCAGCTCGTCGACGAGGACTCGCTGATCGCTGCGCTGAAGGACGGGCGGGTCGGCGGCGCCGCGCTCGACGTGTTCGCGACCGAGCCGACCCCGGCCGAGCGCTGGGCGGACGTGCCCAACACCGTGCTCACCCCGCACACGGCGGGCGCCACGGATCGCTCGGTCAGCCAGATGCGCGACATGCTGCTCGCCAATCTCGCCGCCTTCTTTGCCGGCGAGCCGCTGCCCAATCCGGCCGAGTAGAATCAGACGCGCACGATCACCTTGCCGAGATTGCCGCCGGTGAACAGCCGGGCATAAGCGGCAAGCGTGTTCTCCAGGCCTGCCGTCTCGTCGAACGGCATGGTGAGCCGGCCCTCGTCCAGCCATGCGCGCAGGATGGCGGTAAGCTCCGACCCGCGATGCGCGAAATCGGGCGAGAAGAAGCCGGTAACCTGCAGCCGCCGCATCAGGATCTGGTCGAAGCGGCGGACAATGGTGCCGGCTTCCTCGTAATCGGCGATCAGGCCGCACAGCGCGATGCGGCCGTAATGCGCCATCTGGGGTAACACGGCATCGAGCAGCGGGCCGCCGACATTGTCGAAATAGACGTTCACGCCGCCGAGCGCGGCCAGTCGCGCGGCCACGTCATCGGCCCGCCGGTCGATCGCGACATCGACCCCGATCGTGCCGGTGAGATAGCGGCATTTCTCCGCACCGCCCGCGATGCCGGCGGTGCGGCAGCCGAGATTGCGCGCGATCTGCAGCGCGAGCAGCCCGGTCGATCCGGCGGCGGCGGAGACCAGCACCGTTTCGCCTGCCTGCGCCCGCCCGACCTCGGCGACGCCGGCATAGGCCGTCCAGCCGTTCATGCCGAGCGCGCCGAGATGCTGGCGGATGTCATCGATGCGGGGATCGAGCACTGTCAGTCCGCTCGTCTCGGGCCGCACGCAGCTATGGTCCGCCCACTGGCCGAAGCCGCGCACCCAGTCGCCTTCGCGGAAACCGGGATGGCGGGAGGCGACCACCTCGCCCATCGCCTGCCCCGGCACCACGATGCCCAGCGGCAGCGGCGGCTGATAGCCGTCGGTGCGCGGCGTCATCCACATGCGCGTGCCGGCATCGAGCGACAGCCAGCGGTTGCGGATCAGCACCTCGCCATCCTGCGGATCGGGGCGCGGCGCCTCTTCCAGACGGATCGCGTCGTCGAACCGCGTGCCTTCGGGATGCGCGATCAGGCGCCAGTGGCGGTGGATCATGCCGCCATTCTAGGGCGCAGCACCGTTCCCACGAACTATTCACAATGCGGGGCCTGGCCCGCCGCACAAGCCGGCGACCGAAGCATCACGGCTTCGGTCGCCTTGTCGTTCAGGGGCTGACCGGATTGAGATGGTGGTCATCGTCCTTGAATGCGCCCGCCGCATCCGCGACGGCCACACCGATACCGACCGCCGCGACACCGACGATCGCCAGCCCGGCGCCGCCGCCCGCCAGATGCGCGCGCGCGCCGGAGGCCGGCGCACCGATCCGGCTACCCGCCATCTGCGTCGGCTGGAGGGAGGCAACGCCGACGGCCGGCCGCACGGCAGCACCGGCGCTGCCCGAAATGATCATGATTGCGGCCGCGCCGGCGACCAAATTCGATAGTCTCATAGAAGACCTCCCTGGATGGCAGGGCAATCCCTGCCCCTCCCTATAACGCGCATTGCGATAAATGGCTCCGAAGGCGGAACAAAATTTTGCGCGATGCGTAGACGTTGGTCGCGATCAGGCGGCCAAGGGAGGCTCCTCATGAAATTTGCTCGCAGTACGCTGCTGCTCGCCGCGGTGGCATTCGCCGGTCAGGCCATGGCCGCGGTGCCGATCCAACCCTCCGCAGGCACGGTCTCGCTGCAGCCCGGCGTGCAGTCGGGCGTCCGGACGGCGAACCCCGCCGGCAAGTCGAAGCTGGGTGGATCGGCTGTCCTGCCGCTGGTGCTTCTCGCGGGCGTGGCCGCCGGCGGCATCATCGTCGCGACGAAGGACAACGGGCACGATTCGGTCAGCCCGTAAGCCGAAGCGAGGGGGCGCGGGCGGCGTTCGAAACACCGGCCCGCCCCCGATACGGATGATGTGAAATTCACGATTGAAGGGCGGGATCAGCCCTTCGCCTTGCGGGCCTTGGCGATCGCGTCCTTGAGGGCATCATAGCCCACCGCGCCCGCCAGCAGTTGATCGCCGATGATGAAGGTCGGCGTGCCGGACATGCGCAGCGATCGGCCCGCCGTCAGGTTGGCGTTGATCTCGTTGACGATGTCCGCGCTGGACATCCCCGACAGATCCAGCCCCATCTTCGCCGCCACCGCGTCCGTCTTGGCATCGTCGAGCGGGGCCGGAACCTGATAGAGCGCGTGGTGGAAGGCCCCGAACTTGCCAGCCTTGGCGGCGACGAGGCTCACCTGCGCGGCACGGTCACTGATCGCGCCGTCGAGTACCGGCAATTCCTTGTAGACGACGCGCAGCTTCGGGTCGGTCGCGATCAGCCTGTCGACGTCCGCCACGCTCTGCCGACAATAGCCGCAGGCATAATCGAAATATTCGACCAGCGTCACGTCGCCCTTGGGATTGCCGGCGATCGCGCCCGCGAACGGAGCCTCGATCTGCGCGCGGTTGGCGTCGATCGCCTGCGCGGTCTGCTTGTCCTGCAGCCGGTCCATCGCCTCGGGGATCACCTCCGGGTGATCGAGCAGATATTGATGCACGATCTCGCCGGTCGCCTTGGGATCGGGCGCGCCGCCCCCGGTATGGCCGAAGCCGCCCATCACCGCGACCGTCGCGATCGCACCCAGCGCTGCGGCCCCAAGGCCGCCCGCCGCTTCCTTCCACCCAATGCTCAACGCTTCTTCCCGTACCGGCTGTCCATGTTGTTGCGCGAGGTGACCGCGATGTCCTCCGCACGCAGATAATCGGGCGTCCCCTGCTTCAGGCCGAGCAGCGCCTTCTCCGCATTCGTTCGTGCGAGTTGATCGTTACCGTCCATCGCATATTTTTCCGCACTGGCGAGCGCGGCGTGCGCCTCGTCGCCGCGCTGCGCATAGACGGCGCCCAGCGCATACCAGGCGAGCGGGTCCTCGCGATCTTTGTCGACCGAGACCTTCAGCACCTTCTCGGCCTCCGCGAAATTGGCCGGATCATCGGTGGCGATGAGCGCCTGCCCGAACAGCGCGGAGATCAACGGCGCGCCGTGCGATTGCGCCACCGCGATGCGCAGCGGCGCCAGCGCCTCCTTGGGATGGCCGTTCTCCAGCAGGATCTGGCCTTTCAGCTCGTTGAAATAGGGATCGAGCGGCGCGGTGGCGAGCAGCGCGTCCGCCTCCTGGTTGGCCTTGTCCGGATAAGCGGCGCGGTGCCACGCATAAGCGCGGGCATAATGGGCGGGAATGGTCTGATCGCTCTCCGGCATCTTGCGCAGCGTCACGTCGGGATCCTGCACATAGCCCGCCAGCTTGGCCTTCACCCGCAGGAAGCGCGCCTGCTGCGCCGGATCCGGCATCGCGTTCCACCAGGGCGATTTCTGGAGGTCGGCGGTCAGCGCCGCCTCGCGATCGTCGGTCATGGGGTGGGTCTGCGCGTAGGGATCGATGGTCGCGTCGGCCGGGGTGAGGCGATATTCCTCCTGCTTCAGTTTGGCGAAGAAGCTGACCATGCCCTTGCCCGAATAATGCGCCTCGTTGAGATGGCGGACGGCCGAGGCATCGGCACTGCCCTCCTGCCCCCGCGTGAAAGCCAGCGCCTTGCTCTGCGCGACCTGGGTGCCGGCGCCGAGCGCGGCCATGCCGGGTCCGGCTGCGCCCGCCGCGATCGCCGCGACGCCGAGCAGCAGCGACAGCAGCGCGATACGGCTCGCGGGCCGCAGCCCCTCGCCCTGCAGCGGAATATGCCCGGCCTCGATATGACCGAGCTCGTGGGCGATCACGCCTTCCACCTCATTGGCATTGTCGGCGGCAAGGATCAGGCCGGAGTTGATGTAGATGGTCTGGCCGCCGGCGACGAAGGCGTTGATCTCCGGATCGTTGATCAGCACGACCTTCAACGCGCCGGGCGCAAGGCCAGCGGACTTGGCCAGCGGCGCGGAGATGTCGGCGAGGAACTGCTCGGTCTCGGTATCGCGCAGGATCTGCGGATCGCCATCCTGTGCCAGCAGCGGACGGCCGGCGACGAGGAAAGTCAGGAAGAGAAGCGTGAGGAAGCGACCAAGCGCGGCGAGGCGTGCGGGGGCGAGGCGAATGGCATTAGCGGCCATGCTCAATCCTCGCCTCCCCGGCCTGAACCCCGGCTGACGCGCCGACCTCCGGCGTCATTGCGGGGAGCGAAGCGACGAAGCAATCCAGTTCCACGTCGGTGGCTCCGGATTGCTTCGCTTTGCTCGCAATGACGGCGGTCGATCAGGCGCCGAAGGTGCGCTGCCACCAACCGCGGCGAGGCGCCTCGTCGGACTCCGCCTCTCCGTTGCCGTCGCTGGCGGCCGTTTCCTCGGCGGGGGCCGGCGCGGCCTCTTCCTCGGCGGGCGTGCCGACGGCGGGTTCGGCGGCGGCCGGTTCGGCCTTCTTGCGCGTACGGCGCGCCTTGGGCTTGGCCGGGGCCTCCTCCGCGGCGGCCGGCTCGGGCGCGACCTCGGCGGCGGGCGCCTCGACGGCCGGCTCAGCCTTCTTGCGCGTGCGGCGCTTGGGCTTGGCCGGAGCCTCCTCCGCGACCGGCTCAGCGGCGACCGGCTCGGGCGCGGCCTCGACGGCCGGCGCGTCCTCGGCGGCACGCGCCTTGGGGCGGCGACGCGCCTTGGGCTTGGCCGACTTCGCGTCCGTCGCCTCGGCTGCAGGCGCGCTCACCGGCGTCGCTTCGACCGGCTCGGCTTCCGCCAGCACCTCGGGCGCAACCTCGGCCACATCGGTCGCCATCGGGCCGACATCGCCGGCATCGACGATCAGCTGCTCCTCGCCCTCGCGGCGGCGACCGCCACGACGGCCACGGCGGCGGCGACGGCGACGGCCATTGCCCTCGCCCTCTTCCTGCTCGCCCTCGGACGCCTCGACCGGCTCGGCCTCGCTGTCCTCGTCGGCCGGTTCTTCGCCCTCGGCGGCATCGGCCTGCTCGGCACCCTCGGGCGCATCGTCGCGGCGACCGCCACGACGACGACGACGGCGACGGCGACGGCCGTTGCCCTCGCCCTCCTCGTCCCGGCCGCCACGCGGTTCGCGCTGGCCGCGCTCCTCAGCCGCCTCGGCCTCTTCCTCCTCGATCTCGTCCTCGTAATCGTCGACGATATCGTCGTCCGGCTCCGGCTCGGGGATCGGGGCGAGCTTGGGCATCTGCGCCGGCGGCGGGCCGGAGATGTCCACGGTCATCCGCGCGCCCTCGTCGTGGTGATCGGGCATCACCTCGATATGGACGCCGTAGCGATCCTCGATCTCCATGATCTCGGCGCGCTTGCGGTTGAGCACATAGATGGTCGCCTCGCGCGACGCGCGCAGCACCAGCTGGGTGCCACGACCGCGCGCGGCGGCCTCTTCAAGCAGGCGCAGCGCCGACAGGCCTGCCGACGACGCGGTGCGCACGAAGCCAGTGCCCTCGCAATGCGGGCAGATGCGGGTGGAGGCTTCGAGCACGCCGGTGCGCAGGCGCTGGCGGCTCATCTCCATCAGGCCGAAGGACGAGATGCGGCCGACCTGGATGCGGGCGCGATCGTTCTTCAGCGCCTCCTTCATCGCCTTCTCGACCTTCCGGATGTTCGATCCGTTCTCCATGTCGATGAAGTCGATGACGACGAGGCCGGCCATGTCGCGCAGGCGCAGCTGGCGGGCAATCTCGTGCGCCGCCTCGAGGTTGGTCGCGGTCGCGGTCTGCTCGATATTGTGCTCGCGCGTCGAGCGGCCCGAGTTGATGTCGATCGAGACGAGCGCCTCGGTCGGGTTGATGACCAGATAGCCGCCCGATTTCAGCTGGACGACCGGCTGGTACATCGCGGTCAGTTGATCCTCGACGCCGAAGCGCTGGAAGAGCGGCACCGGGTCCACATAGGGCCGGATCTTCTTCGCATGCCTCGGCATCAGCAGCTTCATGTAATCGCGGCTGGTGCGATAGCCTTCCTCGCCCTCGACGATCACCTCGTCGATCTCGCGCGAATAGATGTCGCGGATGGCGCGCTTGATGAGGTTGCTGTCCTCGTAGATCAGAGCCGGCGCTTCGGACTTCAGCGTATTCTCGCGAATACCGTCCCACAGGCGCGCGAGATAATCGAAGTCGCGCTTGATCTCGACCTTGGTGCGCTGGAGGCCCGCGGTGCGGACGATGCAGCCCATCGTGCGCGGCAGGTTCATCTCCGCCATGATCGTCTTGAGGCGCTTGCGGTCGGCGGCGTTCGAGATCTTCCGCGAGATTCCGCCGCCGTGCGACGTGTTGGGCATCAGCACGCAGTAACGGCCGGCGAGCGACAGATAGGTGGTCAGCGCCGCGCCCTTGTTGCCGCGCTCCTCCTTGACGACCTGCACCAGCAGCACCTGGCGGCGGCGGATGACGTCCTGGATCTTGTAGCGGCGGCGCAGGTTCTGGCGGCGCTTGCGCAGCGCCTCGACATGATCGCCATCGCCGCGACCGGCCGACTTGGAACGGCGCGGCTTGGCGGCCTCCTCACCGTCCTCGTGCGGATGATCCTCGGCCGACGGCTCCTCGTCATGGCCGCCATCGTCGTCGAGACGCTCGATCGATTCGACGTCGATGTCGTGATCGGACGCTTCGGCGTGATCATGATCGTGATCGTCATGCTCGTCGTCGAAATGATCGTCGTCCTCGGCGGCGAGCGCCTCGGCCTCTTCCTGCTCCTCGCGCAGCAGCGCGTCGCGATCCTCCTTGGGGATCTGATAGTAATCCGGGTGGATTTCCGAGAAGGCGAGGAAGCCGTGGCGGTTGCCGCCGAACTCGATGAAGGCCGCCTGGAGCGAGGGCTCCACGCGGGTCACCTTGGCGAGATAGATGTTACCCTTGAGCTGCTTGCGTTCGGCACTCTCGAAATCGAACTCTTCGATCCGGTTACCCTTGGCGACCGCGACCCGTGTCTCTTCCGGGTGGCGCGCGTCGATCAGCATGCGCATCGTCATTAGTTGTTCTCCGGGCGCGCCGGCCGCCGATATGAGGCGGCAGCGGGTGCGCCGATATGTCGTTGTGAAGAAGCGATCCTGCCGGCGCCGTGCGCACGGGGATCGCGGGATAAGAAACAGCGTGGTGCGTGGCCGTCGCAGACGCATGCAGGGCTCGTTCGGCCCGGCGCCCGTTCCGCGCAGCCGCGTCGCTCTCGAAGCGATCGGTGCGGGAAAGGAAATGCGGCATTGTGCGACGTCAACCTGATACCCGGCCGCCCAGAGTGGCGCCGGTGCGGGGCGCGGACATCGCACCCGTCCGCCGTGCTAGCACCCGCCGACAAGCTCGGCAAGTCGCGGACTTGCGCGGAATATCGGGGCGAATTCGTTAACATCAAGACCTTGCCGCGCATCTCTCATCCTTCATTGCGAGCGAAGCGAAGCAATCCAGAACCGCAAAGGCCGAATGGATTGCTTCGCCGCTTCGCGCCTCGCAATGACGAGATCGGGCGCATACTGGCGTCCACGCGCGCGTCATGCTATGCGCGGCCGCATCGTTTCAGCGAAGCAAGGGAGGCGACCGATGATCCTATCGTATAAGCGCCGCCCCTATACGGGCATCGGGCTGATCTGAGCCCTTCCGGTGGACACGCCCCCACCGCCGTTTCTTTCGCTGACGACATAAGGGACCCGGCGACGGGCCGATCTTCCCGATGAGCAAGCCCAAGTCCCGAGACGGCGCCGCGGTTCTCCGCACTGTCCTCGCCTTCACCTTCCAGCACTGGCGCCGCCGCTGGTGGCTCGCCGCGGCCGTGGCGATCGGCCAGAGCCTCGCGACCGTCACCGAAATCTTCGTGCCCTTGTTCGTCGGCCACCTCGTCGATGCACTGGGACGCGGCGCGGCCGGGCACGGCGGCGCCTTCGATGCGTTCCTCGCGATCGTCGCGCTGGGTGCGGCGATGGTGGTGCTGCGCCACCTCTCCTGGTGGGCGATCGTGCCGCTGTCGCTGCGCATCATGCGCGACATCGCCAACGAGGCGTTCCAGCGCGTCCAGCGCTTCTCGACCGACTGGCACGCCAACGCCTTCTCCGGCTCCACCGTGCGCAAGATCACGCGCGGCATGTGGGCGCTCGATTCGCTCGACGATACGCTGCTTCTCGCATTGCTGCCGTCGCTCGTCGTGCTGGTCGGCACGGTGCTGCTGCTCGGCGCGCACTGGCCGGTAATGGGCCTGGTCATGGGGCTGGGCGCGATCGCGTACGTGGCGCTGACGGTGACGCTGGCGACGAAGGTGATCGCGCCCGCCTCGCGCCTCTCCAACCAGTGGGACACCAAGATCGGCGGCGTGCTGGCCGACGCGATCGGTACCAACGCGGTGGTCAAGGCCTTCGGCGCGGAGGCGCGCGAGGAGCAGCGCCTCGGCTGGATCGTTTCCAAATGGCAGCGGCGCACGCGGCGGACGTGGATGCTGTTCACCTATGCCGGCACCGCGCAGCTCACCTTGCTGTGGGCGGTGCGCGCGGCGCTGACCGGCACCGCCTTGTGGCTGTGGTGGCAGGGCCGCGCGTCGGCCGGCGACGTCGCCTATGTGCTGACCACCTATCTGGTGGTGCACGGCTATCTGCGCGAGATCGGGCAATATGTGCACCAGCTCCAGCGCGCGGTGAACGAGATGGAGGAACTGGTCGACATCCACGACCAGCCGCTCGGCATCGAGGATGCGCCGGATGCGAAACCCATCCGCATAGAGGAAGGCGCGATCCGCTTCGACCATGTCACCTTCCGCTATGGCGGGCACGCGACACCGCTCTACGAGGCGCTGGACGTCACCATCCCGGCCGGACAGCGGGTGGGGCTCGTCGGCCCGTCGGGATCGGGCAAGACGACCTTCGTCAAGCTGATCCAGCGGCTCTACGACGTGACGGAAGGCCGTGTGACGATCGACGGGCAGGATGTCGGCCATGCCACGCAGGCGTCGCTCCGCAGCCAGATCGCGATCGTCCCGCAGGAGCCGATCCTGTTCCACCGCAGCCTGGCCGAGAATATCGGCTATGCGCGGCCCGATGCGACGCAGGCGGAGATCGAGCGGGCGGCGAAGCTCGCCAACGCGCACGATTTCATCACGAAGCTGCCCAAGGGCTATCGCACGCCAGTAGGCGAGCGCGGCGTGAAACTATCGGGCGGCGAGCGTCAGCGGGTTGCGCTGGCCCGCGCCTTCCTGGCGGACGCGCCGATCCTGATCCTCGACGAAGCCACCTCCAGCCTCGATTCCGAATCCGAGGCCGCGATCACCGAGGCGATGGCGCGGTTGATGGTGGGGCGCACCACCGTCATCATCGCGCATCGCCTCTCCACGGTGCGCGCGCTCGATCGCATTCTGGTGTTCGATGCCGGCCGAATCGTCGAGGATGGCGACCACGCCGAGCTGCTCGGCATCGAGAATGGCCGTTATCGGCGCCTGTTCGAGCGGCAGTCCGGATCGGAGCCGACGCTCGCTTCGCTGTGATCCGGCAAGATGATCGATCCGATAATTGCCCGATTGCAACATTCCGAAACCGATCTCTTAAATACGGCCACAGATGTTCATCTTGGGGCAAGGTACCCGATCATGAATTCCTTAATCATCGCTTATATGATGGCTTGATCCCGCAATAGATGCGCGTAGATACGCAATCTTATTCGGCGCGAAAGTCAGTCGCAGTCGAAAACGGAATAAGGAGCGTCACCCCCGTGTCCGATGAACTGAACAATGAGCTGCTGAGCCTCACCGCCGACATCGTTGCCGCGCACGTCGCCAACAACAATGTCGCGACGAGCGAGGTGCCGTCGCTGATCGCGCAGGTGCACGCGGCGCTCACCGGACTGACCGAGCCGAAGAAGGCGGAAGAGCCGGAGCTGCAGCCGGCGGTTCCGGTGCGCTCCTCGGTGAAGCACGACTACATCGTCTGCCTCGAAGACGGCAAGAAGCTGAAGATGTTGAAGCGCTATCTGCGCACCAACTACAACATGACCCCGGAAGAATATCGCACCAAGTGGAAGCTGCCGCGCGATTATCCGATGGTCGCCCCGGCCTATGCCGAGCAGCGTCGCGGCCTCGCCAAGCAGATCGGCCTCGGCCGCAAGAAGGACGAGGCGCCCGCCAAGCCGGCCCGCGCCAAGGCCGCCCCGAAGGCCGCCGCCGCGACGCCCGCCAAGCGCGGCCGCAAGCCCAAGGCTGCGACGCCCGCCGAGGCGTGATAGACCTCCGGTCATGACGACCGGAGACATATCGAAGAAGAGGGCCGCCGAGGCCGCCATCGCCGAAGTGACCGACGGAATGTTGGTCGGCCTCGGCACGGGCAGCACGGCGGCCTTCGCCATTTCCGGGCTGGGCCGGCGGATCGCCGACGAGCGCCTGACCATCACCGCCGCCGGCACCTCCCTCGCCACCGAAACGGCGGCGCGCGCGGCGGGCATCCCCTTCCTCGCCTTCGACGATCTCGCCACGGTCGACCTGTGCATCGACGGCGCCGACGAGATCGATCCCCGGTTCCGCGCCATCAAGGGCGGCGGCGGCGCGATGCTGCGCGAGAAGATCGTCGCCAGCGCCGCGACGCGCATGATCTGCATCGTCGATGCGTCCAAGCCGGTGGAGACGCTCGCCCGCCCGTTGCCGATCGAGGTGCTGCCCTTCGCGCGCGCCTATGTCATGGGCGCGATCCGCGCTCTTGACGGCGAGCCGGTCGTCCGCCCCGCCCCCAGCGATCAGGGCAATCTGTTGATGGACTGCGATTTCGGCCCGATCGCCGACCCCGCCGGCCTTGCCCGCGCGCTCGACGCGGTGCCGGGTCTGCTCGGCCACGGCCTTTTTCTAAGCGAGATCGACGCGCTCTACATCGGCGACGAAACGGGAGTCGAACGCCGCGAAAGGCCATCGAAACCGTAACGCATACGGAACCGGTGCTTGCGCCCGGCCGTTCCACGCGGCAGAGCGCGCGCATCCTTGCGAACCGGGGACTCGACCCAATGACCGATACCGACACCGCCGCCCGTCCTGCCACGCACGTCGTCGAGGACGGCTCGATCGATCGGCTGGCGATCGACACGATCCGCTGCCTGGCCATGGACGCGGTGCAGAAGGCCAATAGCGGCCACCCCGGCACCGCCATGTCGCTGGCGCCGATCGCCGAGACGCTGTGGACGAAGTTCCTGCGCTACGATCCCAAGGCCCCGCTGTGGCCGAACCGCGACCGGTTCATCCTGTCGGTCGGCCACGCCTCGATGCTGCTCTACGGGCTGCTCCACATGTCGGGCACGATCGAGGTGGACGCGCAGGGCAAGCCCACCGGGCTGCCCGCCGTCAGCCTCGACGACATCAAGAATTTCCGCCAGATCGGCAGCAAGACGCCGGGCCATCCCGAATATCACGACACCACCGGCGTCGAGACGACCACCGGCCCACTGGGCGCGGGCTGCGGCAATTCAGTCGGCTTCGCGATCGCCGAGCGCTGGCTCGCCAGCCACTTCAACCGCGACGGATTCGAGATCTTCAACCACGACACCTACGTCTTCTCGTCCGACGGCGACATGATGGAAGGCGTGGCCTCCGAGGCTGCCTCGCTGGCCGGCCATCTGAAGCTGGCGAACCTCTGCTGGGTCTATGACTCGAACGACATCACGATCGAGGGCGACACCAACATCACCTTCAACGAGAATGTGATCGAGCGTTTCAAGGCCTACGGCTGGAACACCATCCTGATCGAGGATGCCGAGGACACCGAAGCCTTCGCCAAGGCGATCGAGACCTTCAAGGCGACCACCGACAAGCCGACCTTCATCGAGGTCCGCTCGATCATCGGCATCGGCTTCCCGACCCGCGCCGGCACCCACAAGGCCCACTCCGACGCGCCGGGCGAGGAGGAAATCCGCGGCGCCAAGAAGAGCTACGGCTGGCCCGAAGACGAGAGCTTCCGTGTCCCCGCAGAAGCGAAGCAGCATTTCGAAGATGCGATGGCGAAGAACGCGCCGACCCGCGAGAAGTGGGAGGCGATGGTCGCCGACTATCGCAAGGCGCACCCCGATCTCGCCGTCGAACTCGACACGATGCTCGCCGGCAAGCTGCCGGAGGGCTGGGACAAGGCGCTCCCGCATTTCGACGCCGACGAGAAGGGCATGGCGAGCCGCGAGGCGGGCGGCAAGGTGCTGAACGCGATCGCGCCCTCGGTGCCGTGGCTGGTCGGCGGCGCCGCCGATCTCGCCCCCTCGACCAAGACCGACATCAAGGATGCCGGTTCGTTCGAGCCGGGCAGCTATGGCGGCCGCAACCTTCATTTCGGCATCCGCGAGCATGGCATGGGCGCCGCCGCCAACGGCATGGCACTCTCCTACCTGCGCGCCTACACCGGCACCTTCTTCGTCTTCTCCGATTACATGCGTCCGACGCTGCGCCTTGCGGCGATCATGCGGATTCCGACGACCTTCGTGTTCACGCACGACAGCATCGGCGTCGGCGAGGACGGCCCCACCCACCAGCCGATCGAGCATCTCGCCTCGTTGCGCGCGATGCCGAACCTCGACACGATCCGCCCCGGCGACGCCAACGAGGTGGCCTATGCGTGGAAGGCGGCGCTGGAGAGCGTCCACACGCCGACCGTTCTGGTCTTCTCGCGCCAGGCGATGCCGACGCTGGATCGCACCAAGTTCAACTCGGCCGAGGGCACGCTCAAGGGCGGCTATGTGCTGACCAAGGACAGCGGCACGCCCGATCTGATCCTGATCGCGACCGGCACCGAGTTGGGCCTCGCGGTGAAGGCGGCCGAGGCGCTGTCCGAGGGCGGCAAGACCGTCCGCGTCGTGTCGATGCCGAGCTTCCACCTCTTCGAGAAGCAGGACCAGGCCTACAAGGACAGCGTGCTGCCCCCGTCGGTCGAGGCGCGCGTCGCGATCGAGCAGGGCGCCGAGTTCGGCTGGGACCGTTACGTCGGCCTCAAGGGCAAGACGGTGACGATGGCGACCTTCGGCGCCTCCGCCCCGCTCGCCGATCTGCAGAAGAAATTCGGCTTCACCCTCGACAATGTCGTCAAGGTGGCGCGCGAAGTGATGGGATGACCATGGCCTCACCGATCTCACTCCGTTCGTCCTGAGCGAAGTCGAAGGACGTGCTGCAAGCGACACCGCTTGGGGCACGCACTTCGACAGGCTCAGTGCGAACGGGTTGGGGTTGAAGTGGGATATGAGGAGATCGACATGTCCGACGATCAGCTCGAAGCCGTCCGCGAACAGGAAGCAAGCACCATGAACCGACTGCAGAAGCTCGAAGAGGCCGGTCAGGCCGTTTGGCTGGATTTCATCGACCGGGAGTTCATGGCCGCGGGCGGCCTCAAGCGGCTGGTCGAGGAGGATGGCCTCACCGGCGTCACCTCCAACCCCTCGATCTTCGAGAAGGCGATCGGCCACTCCTCCGCCTATGACGCCCAGCTCAAGGCCGAGGTCGAAGCCGATCCCCGCACCGTCGAGACGATCTACGAGGCGCTGGCGATCAAGGATATTCAGGATGCCTGCGACACGCTGAAACCGGTCTACGACAAGCATGAGGCCAAGGACGGCTACGTTTCGATCGAGGTCTCGCCCTATCTGGCGATGGAGACCGATACGACGCTCGCCGCCGCCAAGCGGCTGTGGGCGGAGGTCGATCGCGAGAACCTGATGGTGAAGATCCCCGGCACCGATCCGGGCGTCCCCGCGATCCACGATGCGATCGAGGCGGGCATCAACATCAACGTCACCCTGCTCTTCTCGCTCGACGCGTACAAGAAGGTGCTGGAGGCGTATATTTCGGCGCTCGAGGCGCGCGTCGCCAAGGGCGAGGCCATCGACAGGATCGCCAGCGTCGCCAGCTTCTTCGTCAGCCGCATCGATGGCGTGATGGACAAGAAGATCGATGCGCTCGGCACCGAGGAGGCCAAGGCCATCCGCGGCAAGATCGCGATCGCCAACGCCAAGATCGCGTACCAGCATTATCTGGAGGTTTCGGCCTCGGCCCGCTGGCAGGCGCTGGCCGAGAAGGGCGCGCAGCCGCAGCGCCTGCTCTGGGCGTCGACCGGCACCAAGGACAAGGCCTATTCGGACGTCCTCTATGTCGAGACGCTGATCGGCCGCGACACGGTCAACACCATGCCGCCCGCGACGATGGACGCCTTCCGCGATCATGGCGAGACCTCGAACAGCCTCGTCTCCGATGTGGACGGTGCGGAGAAGGTGCTGGCGACGGCCGAGAAGCTCGGCCTCGATCTCGACGGCGTGACCGCGCAACTGGTCAAGGATGGCGTGAAGTCGTTCGCCGATGCGGCGGACTCGCTCTACGGCGCGGTCGCGGGCAAGCGCGGCAAGTTCCTCGCGGGCAAGCTCGATACGATTTCTGCCGATCTGCCCGCCGATCTCGACGCGAAGGTGAAGGACTCGATCGAGAAGGCACGGTCCGAAGGCTGGTCGCGCAAGCTTTGGGCGCACGACGCCTCGATGTGGACCGGCGGCGACGAGGGCAAGTGGCTCGGCTGGCTGCCCGCCGCCGAGGGCAAGCAGGTCGATATCGCCGCGCTGCAGGCGCTCTCGGTCGAAGCGAAGAAATACAAGGACGTCGTCCTTCTCGGCATGGGCGGTTCCAGCCTCGGGCCGGAGGTGATGGGCCTCATCCTCGGCGCCGGATCGCCCAAGCTCCACGCGCTCGACAGCACCGATCCGGGCCAGGTCGCTTCGGTCGCCGATGCGACCGACCCGGCCAACACGCTCTACATCGTCGCCTCCAAGTCCGGCTCGACGATGGAGCCGGAACTGCTGCGCGCTTACTTCTTCGCGCGCTGCGAGCAGGCGGTCGGCGAGGGCAAGGCCGGCGCGCGCTTCGTCGCGATCACCGATCCCGGCTCCAAGCTGGAGAAGGTCGCGAAGGAGCATGGCTACGCGCACATCTTCCTCGGCGATCCGACGATCGGCGGGCGCTATTCGGTGCTCTCCGTGTTCGGCATGGTGCCGTCCGCCGCGATCGGTATCGACGTCGGCGCCTTCTTCGATGTCGTCACGCTGATGACGAACTCGTGCGGCCCGGACGCGCCGCCCGCCGCCAACCCCGGCTTCGAGCTGGGCGCGATCATGGGCGCCGCCGCCGTCGCGGGCCGCGACAAGCTGACGCTCGTTCCCTCGCCCACGCTAAAGCCGTTCGGTTCGTGGCTGGAACAACTGATCGCGGAGAGCACCGGCAAGCAGGGCGAGGGCATCGTCCCCGTCGATCTGGAGCCGCTCGGCGATCCGGCCGACTACGGTAACGACCGCGTCTTCGTGCACCTGCACCTCGAAGGCGACGCAATGTCGGCCGACCATGCGAAGCTGGAAGCGCTCAAGGCCACCGGCCAGCCGATCGTCACCATCGTCCTCAACAAGAAGGAGGATATCGGCCAGGAGTTCGTCCGCTGGGAAGTCGCGACCGCGGTCGCCGGCGCGATCATCGGCATCGATCCGTTCGACCAGCCCGACGTCGAGGACGCCAAGATCCAGACCCGCCAGTTGATCGAGGCGTACGAACAGTCCGGCAGCCTCAAGCCCGAGACGCCCTTCTTCGAGGACGGCGACTTCGCCTTCTACGCCCCCGCCAAGGTGGATGGCGGCGACGCGGCGGCGATCCTGAAGGCGCACCTTTCGACCGCCAAGGCCGGCGATTATTTCGGGTTCCTCGCGTATATCGAGCGCAACGAGACCCACGAGGCGACGATCGAGGCGATGCGTGTCGACGTGCGCGACTCCAAGAAAATCGCCACCGTCGCCGGCTTCGGCCCGCGCTTCCTCCACTCGACCGGCCAGGCCTATAAGGGCGGCCCGAAGGAAGGCATCTTCCTGACGATCACGCGCGAGCCGTCGCAGGATATCGCCATCCCCGGCAACCGCGCCTCGTTCGGCACCGTCCAGCTCGCGCAGGCGCGCGGCGATATGGAGGTGCTGGCTTCGCGTGGCCAGCGCGTGCTGCGCGTCCACCTGAAGGACGAGAAATCCGGCCCCGAGGCGCTTGCCCGCGCGTTGAAGGCCGCAACACAAGCCTGAACTGGAGTAGCGTCTTTATGCAGATCGGCATCGTCGGCCTCGGCCGGATGGGCGGCGGCATCGCCAAGCGCCTGATGGACCATGGCCACAGCACCGTGGTTTACGATCAGGCCGAGAAGGCGGTCGCCGACATCGTGAGCGCCGGGGCCACCGGCGGTTCCTCGTTGCAGGATATGGTGTCGAAGCTCGACAAGCCCCGTGCGGTGTGGGTGATGCTGCCGGCCGGCGAGATCACCGAGACGACGATCGAGACGCTGTCGGGCCTGCTCGAAGCCGGCGACACGATCATCGACGGCGGCAACACCTTCTACAAGGACGACATGCGCCGCGCGAAGGCGCTGGAGGCCAAGGGCCTGCACTATGTCGACGTCGGCACGTCGGGCGGCGTGTGGGGGCTGGAGCGCGGCTTCTGCATGATGATCGGCGGGCCGAAGGAACAGGTCGACCGGCTCGATCCGATCTTCGATGCGCTGGCGCCCGGCGTCGGCACGATCGCCCGCACCACCGGCCGCGACGGCGAGCCGACCCGCCCGGAGAAGGGCTATATCCACGCCGGTCCGGCGGGCGCGGGCCATTTCGTGAAGATGGTCCACAACGGCATCGAATACGGCATCATGGCCGCCTATGCCGAAGGCTTCGACGTGCTGAAGACCAAGAATGGCGCGCATCTGCCCGAGGACCAGCGCTTCGAGCTCAACATGCCCGACATCGCCGAGGTATGGCGCCGCGGATCGGTGATCTCGTCCTGGCTGCTCGATCTGGCGGCGGACGCGCTCTACGACAATCACGATCTCACCCAATATACCGGCAAGGTCGCGGATTCGGGCGAAGGCCAGTGGACGATCGACGCGGCGATGGAGGAGGCGGTGCCCGCCTACGTCCTCTCCGCCGCGCTTTTCGCCCGCTATCGCTCGCGCAGTGACAACACCTTCGGCGACAAACTGCTCTCGGCGATGCGCCACGGCTTCGGCGGCCACGTCGAGATGCCGCAATAATGGCGCGGGGTAAGAAGGCCCCGGCCACGGTGAAGCCGGGCGAGCCGGCGCCACCCGCTACCCTGGTGATCTTCGGCGGCGCGGGGGATCTCTCCCGCCGCCTGCTCACCCCCGCACTGGTCAACCTCACCCGCGACGGGTTGATCGGCGACGATCTCGCCATCCTTGTCGTCAGCCGCGGGCCGGACGAAGGCATCCAGCAGCAGCTCGCCCAGCATCTCGATCTCGCCGACAAGGCCACCAAGGCGGCCTGGGCGAAACGCTGCAGGAAGATCGCCTATTTCCAGGGCGAGTTCGACGATCCCGCCACCTATGAGGGGCTGGCGAAGCAGCTTTCCGGCAACGTCGCCTTCTATTTCGCCACCGCTGCCAGCTTCTTCGGTCCAATCGCGCAGAGTCTCGCCAAGGTCGGCCTGCTCAAGGAAACCGACGGCTTCCGCCGCGTGGTGGTGGAAAAGCCGTTCGGCCACGACCTCGCATCCGCCCGCGCGCTCAACAGGGTGCTGCTCGGCGTGATGGAGGAAAGCCAGATCTTCCGCATCGACCATTTCCTCGGCAAGGAAACGGTGCAGAACATCATGGTCGCCCGCTTCGGCAACGCCTTCCTCGAGGCAGTGTGGAACGCGCGCTACATCGATCATGTCGAGATCACCGCCGCCGAGACGGTGGACGTCGGCACGCGCGGCGCCTTCTACGATGCCACCGGCGCGCTGCGCGACATGGTGCCCAACCACCTGTTCCAGCTGCTCGCGATGGTCGGCATGGAGCCGCCCAACAGCTTCGATGCCGAAGCTGTGCGCAACGAGAAGGTGAAGCTGCTGCAGGCGGTCCGCGTCCCTACGCCCAAGGAGGCGAAGACCGACGCCGTGCGCGGCCGCTACACCGGCGGCACGATCGACGGCAAGAAGGTCACGTCCTACCTCAAGGCGGCGGATGTCGCGAAGAGCAGCACGACCGAGACCTATGTCGCGCTGAAGCTGATGGTCGATAGCTGGCGCTGGGCGGGCGTGCCCTTCTACCTGCGCACCGGCAAGGCGATGGCGGCCCGCGACACCGAGATCGTCATCCAGTTCAAGCCGGTCGCGCTCGCCATGTTCCGCGGAGCGGACATCGCCAAGATCCCGCCCAACAAGCTGGTCATCCAGATCCAGCCCAACGAGGGGCTGGACCTGCACTTCAACGCCAAGGTGCCCGGCCCTGTGGTCGATACCAAGGAGGTCTGCATGGCATTCCGCTACGCCGACAATTTCGATCTCGGCCACCGCACGGGCTATGAGACATTGCTCTACGACGTGCTGATCGGCGACCAGGCCCTGTTCCAGCGCGCCGATCAGGTGGAGCGCGGCTGGGAGATCGTGCAGCCGATCCTCAACGCCTGGGCGAAGGGCGGCGAGCCGGAGGATTACAAGGCGGGATCGGAAGGCCCGGCCTGCGCCGACGCGCTGATG
Source organism: Sphingomonas oryzagri (assembly GCF_029906645.1). Taxonomy (NCBI): domain Bacteria; kingdom Pseudomonadati; phylum Pseudomonadota; class Alphaproteobacteria; order Sphingomonadales; family Sphingomonadaceae; genus Sphingomonas; species Sphingomonas oryzagri. Next base: position 121,043 of record NZ_JARYGZ010000004.1, on the reverse strand, counting down.
GCGCGCGATGGCCGCGCATGGCATCCCGTCGTATGAGGGGCGGCACGAAAAGCAACGGGCCGATCCGCCTGTTCGTGTCCGATGTCGACGGCACGCTGGTGCGCCACGACAAGACGCTCGCCCCCGCCACCGTCGATGCGGCAAGGCGGCTGGAGCACGCCACCGTCCACATGACTCTGATCAGCGCCCGGCCGCCGTCCGGCATCCTGCCGCTGGCCAAGGCGCTGGGGCTGACCGCCCCGCTCGGTGCGTTCAACGGGGGCACGCTGGTGATGCCGTCGGGCGACATCCTCTCGGCCCGGCACCTGTCCGCCGAGGCCAGCCGCAAGGCCTACGCAATCGTGCGCGCCAGCGGCGCCTCGCTGTGGGTGTTCGCCGACGGCAAGTGGTTCGCCGACGACGCGACCAACCCGCATGTGCCGCACGAGGTGAAATCGGCGATGGTCGATCCGGTGCTCGACGGCGACTGGGAGTCGCTCCACGGCCGCATCGACAAGATCGTCGGAGTCAGCGACGACGTGCCGACCATCACCAAGCTGGAGGCGGACAGCAAGGCCGCGATCGGCAGCGACGCCGAAATCTCCTGCTCGCAGACCTATTATTGCGACATCACCCACCCGCTCGCCAACAAGGGCGACGGCATCGTCGCGCTCTGCGCCGCGATCGGCGTGCCGCTGGAGGAAACGGCGGCGATCGGCGACATGCCGAACGACGTGCCCATGCTGAAGCGCGCGGGCGTCGCGATCGCGATGGGGCAGGCTCCGACGGCGGTGAAGACCGAGGCCGACTGGGTCAGCGCGACCAACGACGAGGACGGCGTCGCCAAGGCGATCGAGCGGATCCTGCTGCCGGAAGTGGCGCGGCACAGGCTGTAAAATCCTCCCCCGCAAGGGGGAGGGGGACCGCGCGAAGCGTGGTGGAGGGGGCGGACGGCGGAGTGTTACCAAGAGAACACCGCCGCCATTCCCCTCCGTCGCCTTCCGCGCCACCTCCCCCTGACGGGGGAGGATTCAGCTTCCCGCCGCCGGCAGGCTCAGCCGCACCAGCAGGCCCCCGAGATCCTCGCTCTCCTCCAGCGCCACCGTGCCGCCGTAGATTTCGGCCACGTCGCGCACGATGGCGAGGCCGAGGCCGGTGCCGGGCTTGCCCGTATCCAGCCGCGCGCCGCGCTCGAAGATCTTCTCGCGCTCGGCCTCGGGGATGCCGCGACCGTCATCCTCGATCGCGATCTCGACCATCGGCCCCTTCGCGCCCACCGTCACGAATACGCGGCCACCGCCATATTTCGCGGCATTTTCCATCAGGTTGCCGAGCAGTTCGTCGAGATCCTGCCGCTCGACCCGCACCGCCAGCGTCTTTTCGCCGTCGAGATCGATCACCGCCTCGGGGAAGAGGCGATCGACCGCGCGCTCCACCGCCTGCAGCGACGGCCAGACCTCCGCCCGGCTCTGCGCCGATCCGCGCCGGCCGACCGCCCTCGCCCGCGCGAGGTGGTGGTCCACCTGCCGCCGCATCGTGCGTGCCTCGCGCATCACGGTGGCGTTGAGATCGGGCGAGCGCGCCGTCGCTTCGTTCATGATGACGGTCAGCGGGGTCTTGAGCGCGTGGGCAAGGTTGCCGGCGTGGGTGCGCGCCTCCTCCGCCTGCTTCTCGTTGTGGGCGAGCAGGTCGTTCAATTCCTCGACCATCGGGCGGATCTCGATCGGCAGCTTGACGTCCACCCGGCTGAACCGGCCCGAGCGTACGCCCGCGATGGCCAGACGCACCTTGCGGAGGGGCCACAGGCCGTAGATGGTCTGCATCGCCGACATCAGCAGCAGGCCGATGCCGAGGATGGCGAAACTGCGCACCATCGTCTTGCGCAGGATGGCAATCTGGTCGTTGAGCGAATCGCGGCTTTCCGCGACCTGGAAGCGCCAGACGGTCTTGGACCCCGGCAGCTTCACGTCGCGTTCGCGCACGCGCAGCACCTCATCCTTGAACTGCTTGCTGTCGTAGGTGACGACGTCGGGCGCGGGCTTGTCGAGATTGACGGCGAGCGTCTGGTCCCACAGCGAGCGCGACGGAAACAGATCGTGCCCCTTGCCGGCAATCTGCCAGTAAAGGCCCGATCCGGGCTCGAGGAAGCGCTGGTCGGCCAGCGGCCTCAGGAAGCGGACCTCGCCGTCCGGGCCGATGTCGGCCTGCACGATCATCGCGGTCAGCACGTAATCGAGGTTGCCGTCGAAATTGCGCGTCACCGCGCCGACCAGCAGCTTGTCGAGCGCATAGCCGCCGCCGCTGAGCAGCAGCAGGATCCACAGCGCGGCGACGCCGATCATGCGGCGGGTGAGCGAGCCGGCGGTGCGTCCGTCACGGCCCCATTCGCGCCCCTTCGGACGCATGAATGCGAGAATGCGCAGCATGTTTATCGGCACCCGCCACCACCGCTCGCGCCGGCCCTCCTCACGGACGGCGGCGCCGGCGGCGGGGGCGGCCTGCGCGTCAGGCAGTGGCGGCGTCGGGCTCTTCAAGGCTGTAGCCCAGGCCCCGGATGGTGGTGATGATGTCCTGGCCCAGCTTCTTGCGGATGCGGGTGACGAACACCTCGATCGTGTTGGAGTCGCGATCGAAATCCTGATCGTAGATATGCTCGATCAGCTCGGTGCGGCTCACCACCTTGCCCTTGTGGTGCATCAGGTAGCTGAGCAATTTGTATTCCTGCGCGGTCAGCTTCACCGGCTCGCCCGCGCGGGTGACCTTGCCGGAGCGGGTGTCGAGGCGGACGTCGCCGGCGATCAGTTCGGACGAGGCGTTGCCCGACGCGCGGCGGATCAGCGCGCGGAGCCGTGCGATCAGTTCCTCGGTCTGGAACGGCTTGGCGAGATAGTCGTCGGCGCCGGCATCGAGGCCCGCCACCTTGTCCGACCAGCTGTCGCGCGCGGTGAGCACCAGGACGGGCATGTCGCGCCCCTCCTTGCGCCAGCGATCGAGCACGGTCAGCCCGTCGATCTCGGGCAGGCCGAGATCGAGGATGATCGCGTCATAGGTTTCGGTGGAGCCGAGATAATGGCCATCCTCGCCATCGGTGGCGAGATCGACGGCATAGCCCGCGCCCTCCAGCGTAGCGCGCAGCTGGCGGCCCAGCGTGGGTTCGTCCTCGACGACGAGAATGCGCATGGCGGTTCGGCCCTTTCTGTGATCCTTCGCCCCTATGTGGCGCGGGGAAGCTGAACGGGCAAGCAACGGAACGGTTGCGATATATTCAGATTGGATTTCGCAAGCGCCGTCAGCGCGGCGAGCGACGGACCTCACGGCCGGTACGGCCATCGACGTCCACCCACGACACCGAACCGTCACGCATGTATTTGAGACGATAGCTGCCCTGATCCGGATCGTAGTCCGACCCCAGATAGTCGTAGCCGGGCATCCTGCCCTGCCACTGCCGCTGGATGTCGCGGAGCGGCGGGCCGCCCTCGCGCCGCATCTCGCGCGCCTGATACTGGTCCGAACGGCGCGGCCACGCGTCGGCCGCCGTGGACACGGCACCGATCATGGACAGGCACAAGAGGACGCGTTTCATCACCATTTCGGGTGCTGGCATAGAGCGCGGGCCTTGAACAACCCGTGAATAGGGGATCATTCGCTTGGTCATCAGCTGTGACCGATTTGCATCGCCCAGGGTTACATTTTGGCTGCACATCGCCTAGCTGCGCGTTCATGGCTGCTCCCGTCCTTTCCTACGAAGATCTCGGCGTCATTCAGGGCTCCGGCTGGCTGTTCCGGCATCTCGACATCCATGTCGGCCAGCGGGACCGGCTGGCGCTGATCGGGCGCAACGGCGCGGGCAAGACGACGCTGCTGAAGCTGATCGCCGGCGCGATCGATTCGGACGAGGGGCGCCGCACGATCCAGCCCGGTACGCGGGTGATCCTGCTGGAGCAGGAGCCGCGCATGGAAGGCTGTGCGACGCTGCGCGACTACGCTCTGGCCGCGCCCGACGCCCCCGCTCCGCACGAAGTGGAGGCGATCGCCCAGCAGATCGGCCTCGACCTCGATCGCCCGGCCGACACCGCCTCGGGCGGCGAGCGGCGCCGTGCCGCCATCGCCCGCGCGCTGGCGCAGGATCCGGACGTGCTGCTGCTCGACGAGCCGACCAACCACCTCGATCTCGCCGCGATCGAGTGGCTGGAGGAATGGCTCTCCCGCTTCACCGGCGCCTTCATCGTGATCAGCCACGACCGCGCCTTCCTGACCCGCCTGACCCGGCAGACGCTGTGGCTTGACCGGGGCGGAGTCCGTCGCGCGGAAATTGGTTATGGCGGCTTCGAGGCGTGGACCGAACAGGTCTATGCCGAGGAGGAGCGCAACGCCCAACGGCTCGATGCCAAGCTCAAGATCGAGGAGCATTGGCTCCAGCGCGGCGTCACCGGGCGCAGGCGGCGCAACCAGGGCCGCCTCGCCAAGCTCAAGGAGATGCGCGCCGAGCGGGCCGCGATGGTCGGCCCGCAGGGCACCGCAGCGCTCGCCACCGCGACCGACGATGCGCGCTCCAAGACGGTGATCGACATCAAGGGCGTCACCAAACGCTACGGCGAGCGGACGATCATCAAGGATCTGACCTTCCGCGTCACCCGAGGCGACCGGATCGGCATCGTCGGGTCGAACGGCGCGGGCAAGACGACGCTGCTCAAGCTGCTGACCGGCGAGATCCAGCCCGACGAAGGCACGATCACGCAGGCCAAGACCCTCAATGGCGTGATCATCGATCAACAGCGCAAGCTGATGGCGCCCGAGAAGCGCGTGCGCGACGTGCTGGCCGACGGCGGCGACTGGATCGACGTGCTCGGCGTGAAGAAGCATGTGCAGGGCTATCTCAAGGAGTTCCTGTTCGATCCCTCGATCGCCGAAGCGCGGATCGGCAGCCTCTCCGGCGGCGAGCGCTCGCGCCTGCTGCTGGCGCGCGAGTTCGCCCGCGCCTCCAACCTGCTGGTGCTCGACGAGCCGACCAACGATCTCGACATGGAGACGCTGGATCTGCTGCAGGAGGTGATCGCCGATTATGACGGCACCGTGCTGCTGGTCAGCCACGATCGAGACTTCCTCGATCGCACCGTGACGGTGACGCTGGGCCTCGACGGCTCCGGCAAGGTCGATGTGGTAGCCGGCGGCTATGACGATTGGGCAAAGCGCCGCGCGCCGAAGGTGGAGGCGAAGAAGGCGCCTGCCCCCAAGGCGGATGGGCTGCCCGCCGCCGCTCCCCCGAAAAAGGCCAAGCTCTCCTACAAGGACCAGCGCGACCTCGACCTGCTGCCCAAGGAGATCGAGACGCTGGAGGCGCAGATCCTGCGCGACGAGGCGGCGCTCGCCGATCCGGACCTGTTCGCGAAGAACCCGCAGCGTTTCGATCAGCTGATGAAGGCGATCGAGTCGGCGCGCGACAGGAAGGACGCCGCCGAGATGCGCTGGCTGGAACTGGCCGAGATGGCCGAAACGCTCGGCTGACCAGACCAAGGGCCAAGTGCCGTCAGACCTTGGTGGAAGCCGCCCCGTACAGTGCGGTGCCGGTAAGGTTTCGATAACCGCGCCCACCGATGCCGGTCCCGTCAGCAAGGGAGCGGGTCGTGGCACTGCAGGTTTTCCTCGATTATCGGGACAAGATGCTCACGATCATGGAAGTGGCCGAGAAGGGCCTGGGCCATGCCGTGCCGACCGACAGCCTGTCGCTCGATCTCGCCCGCACGCGCATGGCGCGGGTGCTCACCGCCTACCATCTGTTCGCCGATCGCGAGCTGTTCGGCCCGTGCGCGGCGCGGGATCCGTCCTGCCGCCAGCGGGTACAGGCGGTGGCGCTGGAATGTGCAGTGCTCGCACAGGACTTCCGGGGCTTCACCCGCGAATGTGCGCTCAACCCGGTGATCGATCGCTGGGCCTCCTATCGGCTGGACGCGCTGGCGATGATGGCGCGCATCCGCAAGCACCTCGCCGCCGCCGAGGTGGAGGCGCGCTATTGCGTCAGCACCGAAAAGCCCGCCGCCACCTCCTACCGCAGCGCCGCCTGAGGCCGGTCAGCCGCGCCAGCGCATCGCCACGTCGCAGCGTTCGTAGCGGGCGGCGTAGCGCTCCTTGATTTCGGCATCATGCGTGAAGCCGAGCTTTTCGTAGAGATGGATGGCCGGCGCGCAGCGGCTGTTGGTGAGCAGATAGAGCGTTTCGATCCCCATCGCGCGCGCCCGCTCCAGCGTGGCGGCGAGCAGGAATTCCCCAGCCTTCCGCCCCCGCGCGCTTTCCAGCACGCCCATCTTGGTCAGCTCGTAGACGCCTTCCTCGATGCGGATCAGCGCGCAGGTGCCGACGACGCCCAGCCCCTCCGCCTCGACGAACAGGATCACGCCGCCGCGATCGACGATCAGTTCGCGCGGGCGTGTGAGGATCTGGACGTCATTCTCCTCCAGCCGGAACATGGACGAGATCCACTCGGCGTTGATCCGGTGGAAATCCTCCGCCAGCGTGTCGTCATATTCGCGTACCGTCAGGGGCGGCGACCAGCGGCGCGCGCGCTCTTCCAGCGGCATGGCCTCCAGTGCCGTCTCGATCTGCCCGATCTGGTCGAGCAGCCCGCCGGTGAGCGGCGCGCAGAGCTGCTTCACGGCACCATCCAGGCGCGGCCACATCGATTGTCTCGCCAGCGTCATGGCCGCGCTGCCGGCATCGGTCAGCCGGAGGGTTTTCTGGCGGAGGTCGGTGTCCGATCGCTCGGCCTCGATCAGCCCGCTCTCGACAAGACCGGTGGCGCAACGGGTGACCGCGGGCTGGCTCACGCCCAGCGCCTCCACCGCCTCGCCGACCGTCAGCGGGCCATAGCGATCGATCGCGGCCAGCAGCGGAAACTGCGCTGGCTGGATCGCCAGCCCCGCCCCCTGCGCGACCCGTGCGGCGTCCGCCTGGAGGCGCTCGGCCAGTCGCTTGAGCCGGCTCCCGAGGAACAGCTCGCCCAGATCGACCAGAATATCGCGCGTCATCGCCAACTCCATAACGTGTTATATTACACGCTATATATCTGGGCTCTCGTCTTGCCAAGAGGTGCGTCGGCTAGACCTTCCTGCCTTCGCGCCCCGCCAGTTCGACGACATAATGCCAGGCGACGCGGCCCGACCGCCCCCCCCGCCCGGTCGCCCAGGCGATCGCGTCGGCGGGATCGAACGGCAGGCCCAGTTCCGTCGCATAGGCCTCGACCATGGCGACATAGGTCGGCTGGTCGACATTGTGGAAGCCCACCGACAGGCCGAAGCGATCGGCCAGCGCGAGCTTGTCGTCCATCACGTCGCGCGTATTGATCGCGCGCTCGGCCTCGCCATGCTCGCGCGAGACGATATGGCGGCGATTGGCGGTGACGTGGAGGCGGGCATTGTCCGGCCGCGCCTCCGCCCCGCCCTCCAGCAGCGAGCGCAAGGTGCGCGGGCCGGCCGAGCCTTCCTCGAAGCCGAGATCGTCCACGAACAAAGCGAAGGCCCGATCCAGCGGCGCGATCAGATCGAACAGGTGCGGCAGAGTAGGCAGCGCATCGGGCGCGACCTCGATCAGCGCGATACCCTTCCCCTCGCCCTGCAACGCACCGACCGCCGACTTGACCAGCGAGGACTTGCCGGTGCCGCGCGCGCCCCACAGCAGCACATCGTGCGCGGGCAGACCGTCGGCGAGGCGGCGGGTGTTGGCGAGTACCTGCGCCTTCTGCGCCTCGATCCCGGTCAGCAGATCGAGCGCCAGCGGGCGGAAGGCGCGCGTCGCGACCAGCACGCCCTCGCGCCACACATAGGCCGGGTGCGCCAGCGGATCCGCGGCGGGCGGCGGCGGCGGCGAGATCCGCTCCAGCGCGGCGGCGATGCGGGCGAGGTCGGGGGTGTCGGTCATGCGCGTCGCATAGCGGCGACGGCACGCGGCGTCATCCCGCGAGATGCGGGGCCGGCCTTCCGACCGGCCCGTGGCCCGTCAGTAGAAGGCGCCGTAGATCACGTCGCGGATTCGGCCGGTGCGAACATCGACCAGCAGCAGGTCCGGCCCGTAGCGTACCCAGCGGCAACCGTAGGGCGGCGGGCCGAAGCCGTAATTGGCGTAGTCGTCGAAATAATAACGCGACGAGAGGAACAGGTGGGGCAACAGCAGGCCGATCGTCCAGCGGCGGTACGAATAGCCGCGCGGATACTGCCAGCCGGGGCGGTGGATGGGCCGGAAGTTCGGCGGACGAATGCCGGGCTTGTGCGGCGGGCGCGGCTTCTGCCAGCCATGACCGGGTTTCACCGGCGGCTTGGGTCGCTCGGGACGGACAGGCTTCGCCGGGCGTGGCGGCTGGATCGCGGGGCCGCCCGTGCCGGGCCGCGGCGGTGTCGGCCGAGACGGGCCGGGTCGCGACGGCGCCGGCCTCTGCTGCGCGGGTTTGGCCACCGGTGGACGGCCATGGCCACCGCCTTGAGCCGGGCGGGCATGATCCTGTGCCAGTGCGATGTCGGGAGCAACGAGCAGCAGCAAAGCGCTGCCGAGCAGGAGATGCGTCTTCATCGGCCATCCTCCGTCATGTCGGCGCGGAGGCTATGCAAGTTCGGCTGGCCCGACAAGTCGAATCGGGCATGAAACGAAACCGCTAGCCCGCCGCCTGCAATCCGTAGGCCTTGAGCAGATCGTAGAGCGTCGGCCGGCTGATGCCGAGCAGCCGCGCGGTCTGCGAGATGTTGCCGTCGGCGCGGGCCAGCGCCTCGCCGATCGCCTTGCGGTCCGCCGCCTCGCGCACGCTGCGCAGGTTGAGCGCCTCCGGATCGCCGCCCGCCAGATCGAGATCCTCGGCGGTTAGCGCCTTGCCCTCCGCCATGATGATCGCGCGTTTCACGCGGTTCTCAAGCTCGCGGACGTTGCCCGGCCAGCGCGCAGCCGAAATGGCGTCCGCAGCGTCCGGCGCGAGGCCTTTCACCTGGGCGTTGATGACCGGCGCGTGGCGGCGGAGGAAATGGCGAGCGAGCAGCACCGCGTCGCCCGGCCGCTCGGCGAGCGTCGGCAGGCGCACCACCATCTCGGCAAGACGGTACCAGAGATCCTCGCGGAAGCCGCCGTCGGCCACCATCGCCTCGAGATTGCGGTGGGTCGCGCAGACGATGCGGACGTCGACGGGGATCGCCCTGCGCCCGCCGATCCGCTCGATCACCCGCTCCTGCAGGAAGCGGAGCAGCTTCACCTGTAGCGGCAGCGGCACGTCGCCGATCTCGTCGAGGAACAGCGTGCCGCCTGACGCCAGCTCGATCTTGCCCTCGACGGTGCGCACGGCGCCGGTGAAGGCGCCCTTCTCATGCCCGAACAGTTCTGACTCCAGCAGAGTCTCGGGGATCGCCGCGCAGTTGATCGCGACGAACGGCCCTTTGGCGCGACGGCTCGCCTCGTGCAGCCCCCGTGCGACAAGTTCCTTGCCGGTGCCGGACGCGCCCAGCACCAGCAGCGAGACGTCGGTCTGCGCCACCCGCTCGACGGTGCGCGCGACCTTGAGCATCTCGGGCGCCGCCGTCACCAGCCCGCCCAGCACCGTGCCCCCGCCCGACAATGCGGAGAGGCGCGCATTCTCCGCCTCCAGCGCATGAACGTGGAAGGCGCGCGCGACGATCAGCCCGAGCGTGTCGATATCGACCGGCTTGGCATAGAAATCCCACGCACCCCGCGCGATCGCGTCGCGCGCGCTCTCCGGCGCCTCGTGGCCCGACGCGACGATCACCTTGGTGTCGGGCTTGAGCGAGAGGATCTCGGCCAGCGTCGCGAAACCCTCGGTGGTGCCGTCGGGATCGGGCGGCAGGCCGAGATCGAGCGTCACCACCGCTGGCTCGTGCAGGCGCAACGCCTCGATTGCGGACGTGCGATCACCCGCGATCACGACCTCATAATCCTCATAGGCCCAGCGCAGCTGGCGGGCGAGGCCGGCATCGTCCTCGACGACGAGAAGGATCGGCTTGGTCATGCGCTCAGCCGCTCCTGCGGGGCGTCGGCCATAGGCAGCAGGATCGCGAAGCGGGTGCCCTCGCCTTCGCGGCTTTGCACCTCCAGCCGGCCGCCCATCGCCGCGATCAGCGCGCGCGCCTCGAACGCGCCGATGCCGAAGCCGCCGGTCTTGGTCGACTCGAACGGCACGAACAGGCCGTGGCGCAGGAATTCCGCGGTCATGCCACGCCCGCGATCGAGCACCGCGATCTCCACCTCCAGCCCGCGCCGCTCGACCGAAAGCCACACCGGCTCGGCCGCTGGGCTGGCCTCGATCGCATTCTGGACGAGATGGTCGAGCGCCGTCTCCAGCCGGGTCGGATCGAACAGGGCATGGATCTCCACCCGCCCGGTCAGGCGGATCGGGTGCTGCGCGCGGCGGCGCTGCGCGATCGCCTCCAGCAGCGCCATCGGTGCCGCGACGCGCGGGGCATCGGCGCGCACCTGCTGGGGTGACAGGCGCTGGAGCAGCCCGTCGAGCCGCGCCACGCTGTCCTTCAGCGTCGCCACCATGTCCGCGCGGAAAGCCGGGTTGTCGGCATGGCGCTCGGCATTGCGCGCGACCAGGCCGAGCTGGCTCGCGAGATTCTTCACGTCATGGACGATGAAGGCGAAGCGGCGGTTGAATTCGTGGAAGCGGCGTGCCTCGGACAGCGCCTCCTGCCCCTGCGCCTCGGCAAGGTGGCTCGCGACCTGCCGGCCGGCGACCGACAGCAGGTCGAAATCCTCCCAGTCGAGCCGGCGAGACACCGGCGGACGGCCGAGCAGCACGAGGCCCGCCAGGCGCTCGCCATGGACCAGCGGCACGCCCGCCCAGATGCCGGCATCCTCGATCAGCCAGCGCGGCGCCAGTTCGCGCTCCTCCTCGGTGGCGGCGGCGCTGGCCTCCGCCCCGCGAAGAGCGTCGCCGTCGAGGACGCGCTGGTTACGCTCCAGCAGGCGGGTGAAGTCGGCGGCCGCGCCGGCGGACGCTCCCTGCGGCCACGCGCCCGCGCCAGCAGGCTCCAGCCGGCCCGAGGCGCCGACCACCAGCAACCGCGCGTCGCGCGTCTCGACGATGTCGGCCAGCGCGCGCTCGATGCGGACGGCCAGTTCCTCGCCCGGACGGACGTCGCCGAGCCGATGGGTGAAGCGCAGCCATTGTTCGCGATAATCGTAGCGGTGGCGGAAGAGATGCTTCGCGAGCTGCAGCTTCAGCCAGCTGCGCGCGCGGCCGGGCGGCATCAGCATCATCGCCGCGAAGGTCGCACCGAACACGCCGAGCAGGCGCGCCGCCCATTCGTAGGCGAAACCGAGCGGCTCGACCGCCGCCATCAGCATCGCCGCCGCCGCGATGTAGAGGAGCGCGACAGTGATCGCCAGCGCCCGGACGATCACCTTGCGCGAGGGGTTCACCACCCCGTCGGCCATGGCTCAGCGCGCTCCTGACGGCCAGAGCAGCACGCGTACCGTCTGCAGCAGGATCAGCAGATCGAGGAAGGGCGTGTAGTTCTTGGCATAATAGAGATCATATTCCAGCTTGTTGCGCGCATCCTCCAGGCTGGCGCCGTAGGGATAGTTGATCTGCGCCCAGCCGGTGATGCCGGGCTTCACCATGTGACGCTCGGCATAGAAAGGCAGCTGCTGCGCAAGATCGGTGACGAACTGCATCCGCTCCGGGCGCGGGCCGACGAAGCTCATCTTGCCCTTCAGCACCACCCACACCTGCGGGATCTCGTCGATGCGGACCATGCGGATGAAGCGGCCGATGCGCGTCACGCGCGGATCGTTTTCCTGCGCCCAGACGGCGACGCCGGCGACCTCCGCATCCTGCCGCATCGAGCGCAGCTTGATCACGTCGAACTCCTCGCCGAAGAGGCCGACGCGTTTCTGACGGTAGAAAGCCGGCCCCTTGCTCTCCAGCCTGATGAGCAGCGCGAAGAGTAGGATGACCGGCGAGGACAGCACCAGCAGCAGGCCGGAGGCGAGGATGTCGAACAGCCGCTTGGCCGCGGTCGAGATCATCCGGCCGGAGGTGAAGCCGTCCGAGAAGATCAGCCAGCTGTGGCTCGCGGTGGCGAGATCGACGCGGCCCGTCTCGCGCTCCAGAAAGCTGGACAGCTCGTTGACATGGACGCCCGTGGTCTTGATGCGCAGCAGATCCTGCAGCGGCAGCGCGTTGCGCCGCTCCTGCAGCGCCAGCACCACCTCGGATGCCTTGAGGTTCACGACATGGTCGGAAAGACTCTCGATCGCGTCGCGATGGATGGCGCCGCGCACCGTGCTCTCGGCATTGGTCATCCCGACGAAGCCGCAGACGACGAAGCCGGCCCCCGGCCTTTCCGAAAGCTCCTTGATCCGTGCCGCGCGCTCGCCCGCGCCCAGTACCAGCACGCGCCGCTTGAACGCCTCCGATCCCAGCACCGAGCCGAGCAGCAGCCGCGCCAGCGTCAGCACCGTCGGCGCGATCAATGCGGCGTAGAGCGCGTTGGAACGCCACAGCGTGAGGCCGGGCGAGACGAAGGCGGCGACCGATACGAAGATCAGCCCCAGCGCGGTCGCCACCATGATCCGCACGCAGGCGAAGCGCACCGATTGCAGGGCATCCAGCCCGTAGACGCCAACCGCGATCATCGCGATCTCGACCGAGCCGGTGAAGGTGAGGATCGGCCCGATCCGGCTGGTGACCGGCGTGATGGTCATGCCGATCTGCCAGGCCCGCAGCACCCAGCTCGCCTCTGCGGCGCAGGCCAGCAGCACGACGTCCACCAGGCCGAGCAACAGCACGGCGTGGGGCACATAATGCTTGAACAGCCTGATCACGCCGGCACGGGTCCCTTGTCGCGCGGGCACCGGTAGCCCGCTCGACAGGGGGTGTCGCCGAAATTGACAAATAAATCCTGAAACCTTGCGCCGGTCTGGAGGATTAAGCCATTCTCGCCCCGCCGTCCAGCATGGGCCGCACGCGAATCGGGGAATGAATGACGGAACGCCGACGGATCACGCCGGTCATCCTTTCGGGTGGATCGGGCACGCGATTGTGGCCGCTGTCGCGCACCGGGCGACCCAAGCAGCTGCTGTCGCTGACGCACGAGGAGACGATGCTCCAGCTGACCGCGCGGCGCACCACCGGCGCGCGCTTCGCGGCGCCGATCGTCGTCGCCAATGCCGCCCATGCGGACGAGATCGAGGTGCAGCTCGATGCCGCCGGCATCGCCGACGCCCGTCTGATTCTGGAACCCGCCGCCCGCAACACCGCGCCCGCCATCGCGCTGGCCGCCGTCGAAGCGGAACCGGACGCGCTGCTGCTGGTCATGCCGAGCGACCATGTCATCGCCGACGTCGACGCTTTCCATGCAGCGATCGAGCGCGCCGTGCCGCTGGTGGAGGACGGCTGGCTCGTCACCTTCGGCATCACGCCGACCGCTCCCGAAACCGGCTATGGCTACATCAATCGCGGCATGGAGATCGCCCCCGGCGTGAACCGGGTGAAGCGGTTTGTCGAGAAGCCCGATCGCGGCACCGCCCAGCATTATGTCGCGACCGGCCATTACAGCTGGAACGGTGGCATCTTCCTGTTCACCGCCGGCGCCTATCTGGCGGCGCTGGACGAGTTCGCCCCGGATATGGCGGAAGCGGCACGCACGGCGATCGGCGCGGCACGGCGCGACGGGCACCAGATCCATCCCGAAGCGCATGCGTTCGGTCGCTCGCCCTCCGATTCGATCGATTATGCGGTGATGGAAAAGGCGGAGCGGGTCGCGGTGGTGCCGGTCGACATGGGCTGGTCCGACGTCGGCAGCTGGGACGCGCTGCACGAACTCGCCCCCAAGGACGAGGCCAACAACGCCCACCATGGCGCGGTGATCGCGATCGACACCAACAACTGCCTGATCCGTTCAGAAGGCCCGCTGGTCGCCGCCGTCGGCGTGCAGGACGTGATCGTCATCGCCACCCACGATGCCGTGCTCGTCCTGCCGCGCGGCGACAGCCAGCAGGTCAAGCGCGCGGTCGAGGCGCTCAAGCGCGACGGCCACATCACGCTCGACAAACCCTTTTAGGGTTCAGCCCTCCGGCACCAGCTCCATCACGTCGATCTTGGATTCCCAGGCGGGATCGGGGATCAGCATCCGCCACTGATGCTCGCCGATGCGCTGGACCGCGCCGACCATGTCGCGATCGACGTCGCGGCCGTAGGTGATCGGCTTCTGCTCGTCGCCGAGGATCATGGTGCCGAGAAAGACGGTGCGCGACGGGCCATCCGGATAGAGGCGCCCCGAAGGGCGCTGCAGCCCGTCCAGCTCGATCAGCCGGGTCAGGCTGTCGGACGGACGCACCTCGCAACGATGCTCCGGATAAGCGATGTAGGTGAGGCGCCCGGCGTCGCGCGAGCCGAGCTTGATGACCCGGCAGCGATAGAAACCGACCGGCAGCGTCGCGCCGTCCATCGCCGTGTCGGGATCGAGCAGCCGGCCCTGCGCATCGATTTCCGCGCCATGGCCGTCGCCGCGCGCCTGATCGAGCCCCGTCACGAACGCCTTGCGCCAGTCGCGCAGGCGCACGTGATCGGGATCGGTGATCGCGTCGTGCCAGTCGGGCAAGCCGCCTGCCCCCGCCGTGCCGGGCGCCGGCGGCGGGCATGGCTGCCGGTTGTGCGCGCACGCCGCGAGGCCGGCGCACAGGGTCAAGGCGAGCAGACGGGCGGGCGCGATGGTCATCGCCGACGTCTTAGCCAGCCTTGGCAGGCCCGCGCCAGCGGTTTCGGATCACTCCGCCGTCCAGCCGCCATCGATCGAATAGTTGGACCCGGTGATCTGCGCCGCCTCGTCGCGGCACAGGAACACGGCCAGCGCCGCCACCTGCTCGGCGGTGACGAACTGCTTGGTCGGTTGGCCATCGAGCAGCACGTCGTTGATCACCTGCTCGCGCGTCATGTTGCGCGCCTTCATCGTGTCCGGAATCTGATTCTCGACCAGCGGCGTCCAGACATAGCCCGGCGAGATGCAGTTGACCGTGATGCCGAAGGTCGCCGTCTCCAGCGCCGCCGTCTTGGTGAGGCCGGCGATGCCGTGCTTGGCGGTGACGTAGGCGGACTTGAACGGCGAGGCGACCTTGGAGTGAGCCGACGCGGTCGAGATGATCCGCCCCCACTTCTTTTCCTTCATCAGCGGGATCGCCGCCTGCATCAGGTGGAAGGCCGAGGAGAGGTTGATCGCGATGATCTGGTCCCACTTCGCCACCGGGAAGGTGTCGATCGGCTCGACATGCTGGACGCCGGCATTGGCGATCACGATGTCCGGTCCGCCCAGTTCGTCGTGGCAGCGCTTCACCATCGCCGCGATCGACTCGGGCTTGGTCATGTCGGCGTCGCTGTAGAGCGCCTTGCCGCTGGTCGCCTCCAGCGCGGCGCGCTCCTTCTCGATCGCGTCGGCGTCGCCGAAGCCGTTGATCATCACCTGCGCGCCCTCGGCGGCCAGCGCCTTGGCGTAGGCCAGCCCGATGCCCGAGGTGGAGCCGGTGACGAGCGCGGTCTTGCCCTTGAGGAACATGGGGATCTCCTTGGTTGGTCAGGGTCGATTGAGGTCGAAGGCCATCGTCTTGCGGCCGGAAATGTCCTTGGCGAGCACCGCCGAATTGCTGATCGTGCGCGCCACCGCGTCGCGGCCCGCCTGCCAGTGTTCGACGCGGGTGCGCTCGGAGAATTCATAGTCGCGCGATCCGCCCTCCCAGGCGTTGGCGCGGTAGATGAGCTGGACCAGCGCGACGGCATTTTCGTGCGCGATCGCGGTCAGTTCCTTCACGTCGGGATCGTCCTGCAGCTCGGGCGGCAGCTTGGCGAGCACGCGCGCGGCGACCTCGCGGCGCTTGCGGGCCTTCATCAGCTGGTCGGAGATGGTGCGCGTCCGGCTGGAATACTGGATCTCCTTGGCGCGCGCCGCCACGTCCATCATCGTGCGGGGCAAGGCACCCTTGGACGAGAAGAGATCCACCTGGAAGATCAGCATGTCCTCGCTCTGATTGTCGAGGACATGGCTGAGCGGCGTGTTGGAGACGACGCCGCCGTCCCAATACCATTTCCCGTCGATCTCGACCGGCGGCAGGCCCGGCGGCAGCGCGCCGGATGCCATGATGTGGCGATGATCGATCCGGTCGTGCTTGGTGTCGAAGAATCGGAAATTGCCGCTCTCGATCTCGACCGCGCCGACGGACAGGCGCACCGGCCCGTCGTTGAGCAGATCCCAGTCGACGAGGCCGTTCAGCGTCTCGACCAGCGGGGTCGTGTCATAGAAGCTCAGCGCCTCGATCGTGCCGGGGATCGCCATCGCGGGCGGCCAGGGACGCGGCGAGAAGAAGCCCGGTACGCCGCCGGTGGCGACCAGAGCCGCCGACCATTCGTTGAGCGCCTCGCGCATCTGGTCGTGGACGAAGGGGATCGGGAAGCTCGGCAGCGCCGAGGTGACGATCGCCCAGAACTCCCTGAGCCGCGCCAGCCGCCGTTCCGGCGGATTGCCGGCGATGATGGCGGCGTTGACCGCGCCGATCGAGATGCCGGCGACCCAGTCGATCTCGATCGCGGCCTCGTGCAGCGCCTCGTAGATGCCGCCCTGGAAGGAACCGAGCGCGCCGCCCCCCTGCAGGACGAGCGCCACCTGCGGCGGCAACGGGAGCGGCGGAGGGGGCGCGGACCTGCGCCGTTTCGGATCGGCCTCGGACATGACGGCAAGATGGTCCCTTTGCTGCATTGCATCAAGCACAGGATCATGACGATTTTGCAACGATCCCCGTTGGCGCGCATTATGGTCGGCGGGCGAATCTCCCTGGGGACCAGACATGCGGCTCGACGACTACCGGACCAGCGACAATGTCGGTGACGAGCGCGGCCAGGATTTTGGCGGAGGCGGCGGCTTAGGCGGCGGCGGCGGGCTGCTGCCCCTGCTGTTTGGGATCGTCGGCAGCCGCTTCGGCATCGGCGGGATCGTGGTACTGGTGATCGGCGCGATGCTGTTCGGCGTGAACCCGCTCGGCCTGATGGGCGGCGGCCAGAATGCGCTGCCGCGTGGCGGCGGCCCGACGATCAGCCACGAGAGCGCGGCGAAGGCCTGTTCGGCCGATGCGGCGAGCAAATTCTCCTGTCAGGTGCTCGCCAATACGGAGGACACGTGGGGGCCGATCTTCGCCCAGCAGGGCAAGGAATATACGCCCACCGCGCTGATCTTCTACAGCCGCAACGGCATGTCGGGCTGCGGCGCGGCGCAATCGGCGATGGGGCCGTTCTACTGCCCCAACGACAAGCGCATCTACCTCGACACCGAATTCTACGACGAGCTGAAAAACAAGTTCGGCGTGGATGGCAATTTCGCGCAGGCCTATGTCATCGCGCACGAGGTCGGCCACCATGTGCAGGACGAACTCGGCATATTGGGCCAGGCCAACCAGCGGCAGAGATCCGCCTCGACCAAGGAGTCCAACGCCATCCAGGTACTGGTCGAGCTGCAGGCCGACTGCTTCGCCGGCGTCTGGGCGGCGCACAATCGCGACCGGATCGAGCCGGGCGACGTCGAGGGCGGGATGAAGGCCGCGCACGCCATCGGCGACGATACGCTCCAGCAGGAAGCGCAGGGTCGCGTCGTGCCCGACAGCTTCACCCACGGAACCTCGGCCGAACGGATGAAGTGGCTCAAGCGCGGCATCGACAGCGGCGATCCCGCCCAGTGCGACACCTTCACGGTCGGCGCGGACGGCTAGAGTTCTTCACCCTTTTCGTGGCGATGCTGCTTGCGGTTCGAGGCGCCGTCCATCTCGTCATCGAACAGGCGCCAATTCTTGCGCTCGTCGCGAAGCATCGCCGCGCCGCAGCGGATGCAGGGCGCGCGGAAATCGACATTGTCGTTCCATACACGGGTCTTATCGGGCTTGTGCCCGAAAATCGCACACGGCAGTTGCATGGTTCCCCTCAGGACACGAACCGGTCAAGCAACACAAAATGGCGCCGGAGAGTTAATCGAACCGACCGCTCAGGAATAGTCGTGCTGCAGGTGCGGCATGAAATTAGGCCCGGATCTGGAGATCACGCATGGACTATCGCAAACTCGGCAATACCGGCCTCGACATCTCGCCGCTCTGCCTCGGCTGCATGACCTTCGGCGTGCCGGATCGCGGGCCGCACGAATGGACGCTCGACGAGGAGAAAAGCCGGCCGATCATCCGTCACGCCGTGGAGGCCGGCATCAACTTCTTCGACACGGCCAACGTCTATTCGGACGGTACGTCGGAAGAGATTGTCGGCCGCGCGCTCAAGGACTTCATTTCCCGCGACGAGGTGGTGATCGCCACCAAGGTCAACGGGCGGATGCACAAGGGGCCGAACGGCGCCGGCCTGTCCCGCAAGGCGATCATGGCGCAGATCGATGCCTCGCTGACCCGGCTCGGCACCGATTATGTCGACCTCTACCAGATCCACCGCTTCGATTACGACGTGCCGATCGAGGAGACGCTGGAGGCACTGCATGACGTCGTGAAGGCGGGCAAGGCGCGCTATATCGGCGCCTCGTCCATGTACGCCTGGCAGTTCGCCACGATGCTCCATGTCGCCGAGCAGAATGGCTGGACGCGCTTCGTCACCATGCAGAACCATCTCAACCTGCTCTACCGCGAGGAGGAGCGCGAGATGCTGCCGCTGTGCGAAAGCGAAGGCGTCGGCGTGATCCCGTGGAGTCCGCTAGCCCGCGGCCGCCTCACCCGCGACTGGGATGCGACGACGGAGCGATCCGAGACCGACAAGTTCGGCAAGACGCTCTACGCGAAGACGGGCGACGCCGATCGCAAGGTGGTCGATGCGGTGGCCGCGATCGCCGAGGCGCGCGGCCTGCCCCGCGCGCAGATCGCACTGGCCTGGGTGCTGGACAAGCCGGAAGTCTCCGCGCCGATCGTCGGCGCGTCCAAGATCAACCATTTGGACGACGCGATCGCCGCGCTCGACATCACGCTCACGGACGACGAGATCGAGCGGCTGGAATCCCCTTATATCCCGCACGCGGTCGCCGGTTTCGAATAGTGCAACTCGACCAAAGTCGATTGGGATTTTGTGTCAGACCTGTTACGATTCCCGAACAACAATGATGTTGCGTCGGAGAGGAAGTCGATGGTCGGTCCGAGTGCGTCGCGCCGTGAAGTGGCGGGATGGACGATGGGTTTGTTCGTCAGCACGATCATGTGGGGGGCGCTGATCGCAGGCGTGTTCGTGTTACGATCCTGAAATCTTGAGGCGCCGTCCGGCGCGGGGCATGGACCTCTCGGGCGCGGTTTGCGTTGCAGACCGAAACGAGAGGATTGTCCATGACCGTTTCCACCCTGCGCCGCGACATCGTCACCCGCCCCGTCTTCAAGGCGGTGGAAGGCGTGATGCCCGCGCTTTCCGGAACCGAGGCCGAGGCGATCGACGCCGGCGATACCTGGCTCGATGCGGCCCTGTTCACCGGCAATCCGGACTGGAACGTCCTGCTCGACGTGCCACCCGCGAGCCTGTCGGCGGAGGAACAGGCCTTCCTCGACGGGCCGGTGGAGGAACTCTGCGCGCTGGTCGACGACTGGAAGGCGACCTTCGAGGATCATGACCTCCCGCCCGCCGCCTGGGATCTGCTGAAGCGCGAGCGCTTCTTCGGCATGATCATCCCGAAGGACTATGGCGGCCTCGGTTTCTCGGCACTGGGCCACAGCGAAGTGGTGCGCAAGCTCTCGACCCGGTCGTCCGCCGCGGCCGTCACCGCGATGGTGCCCAATTCGCTCGGGCCGGGCGAGCTGATCATGAAGTTCGGCACCGATGCGCAAAAGGCGCACTGGCTGCCCCGCCTCGCCGACGGGCGCGAGATCCCCTGCTTCGGCCTCACCTCGCCGGAGGCCGGATCGGATGCCGCCTCGATGACCGACACCGGCATCGTCACCTTCGGCGAGTGGCAAGGCGAGCGCGTGCTCGGCATCCGGCTGAACTGGCACAAGCGCTACATCACGCTCGGCCCGGTAGCGACCATCCTCGGCCTCGCCTTCAAGCTCTCCGATCCCGAGAAGCTGCTGGGCGGCGAGGAGGAGATCGGCATCACCGTCGCGCTCGTCCCCACCGATCTGCCGGGGGTCGAGATCGGGCGGCGCCATTTGCCCGCCATGCAGGCCTTCATGAACGGCCCCAATGAGGGGCACGACGTGTTCATTCCGCTCGACAATATCATCGGCGGGCGCGAGCGCGTCGGCCAGGGCTGGCGGATGCTGATGAGCGCGCTGGCCGCCGGACGGGGCATCTCCCTGCCCTCGCAATCGGCCGCCGCCGCCGCCTTCGCCGCCTGGACGACCGGCGCCTATGCGCGCGTGCGCCAGCAGTTTCACGTGCCGATCGCCGAGTTCGAGGGCGTGCAGGAGAAGCTCGCCCGCATCGCCGGCAACGCCTATCTGCTCGATGCCGCGCGCAAGCTCACCTGCGCGGGGCTGGACATGGGCCACCACCCGGCCGTCATCTCGTCGGTCATGAAGCTGCACGCCACCGAGCGGATGCGTGTCACGATCAACGACGCGATGGACGTGCACGGCGGCAAGGCGATCATCGACGGGCCGAGCAATTATCTCGGCAACAGCTACCGCTCCGTGCCGGTCGCGATCACGGTGGAGGGCGCCAACATCCTCACCCGCTCGCTGATGGTGTTCGGGCAGGGCGCGATCCGATCGCACCCCTATCTGCTCGACGAGATCCGCGCGATCGGGGAGGACGACAAGGCGCTCGCGCTTACCGAGTTCGACGCGGTGCTGTGGAAGCATGTCGCCCACGCGCTCAA
The DNA here is from genome assembly GCF_029906645.1 of Sphingomonas oryzagri. Classification (NCBI taxonomy): domain Bacteria; kingdom Pseudomonadati; phylum Pseudomonadota; class Alphaproteobacteria; order Sphingomonadales; family Sphingomonadaceae; genus Sphingomonas; species Sphingomonas oryzagri. Next base: position 100,254 of record NZ_JARYGZ010000004.1, on the reverse strand, counting down.
GACGGCGATCCGCGCGGCGGTGCGCAGCTGGACGGGCGGCGTCTTCGCCCCCGCGCCGGACGCGGGGCGCGCCAAGCGCTTCTATCGCCAGATGTCGCGCTATTCGGCCGCCTTCGCCTTCTGCTCGGACATCGCCTTCCTGTCGCTGGGCGGCGAACTCAAGCGGCGCGAGTTGCTGTCCGCGCGGCTCGGCGACATTCTCTCCGAACTCTACCTGCTCTCCGCCGCGCTCAAGCGCTGGGAGGATGAGGGCCGGCAGGATGCCGACTGGGTGCTGCTGCGCTACGTGATGGAAAGCGGCTTCCGCACCATCGAGGACCGTTTCGACCAGTTGATCGCCAACATGCCGAGCCGGCCGGTGCGCTGGATGCTGCGCCTGTTCGTCATGCCCTTCGGCCGCCGGGCGCGCGGCCCGTCCGACTGGCTGATCCGCAAGACCGCGGCGATCCTGACGGCCCCGTCCGAATCGCGCGGCCGGCTTACCGCGAACATCTACCGGGGCCGCGACGGGGATGCGGTCGCCAGGCTGGACGAGGCCTTCGCGCTCGTCGCCGAAACCCAGCCGATCCGCGACCGGCTACGCAGGGCGCGGGTGAAGGATTGGCGGAATGCCCCGGAAACCATTCTTCCGGAGGCCGAACGGAGCCAGCTCGAAGCCACGGATCGGGTGATCGCCAAAGTCATCGCGGTTGATGATTTCGCGGCCGAAGAGCTTGTTCCAAATGCAGATTAGTTAATCGGGGGGCTTGACTTTGTGCGGCGCAACGAAAAGAGTGACGCTGTAGGCACGGGGCCGCGAGGCTGGCCATGCCTTCTACGAAGGGGAGCAATATGGCACGTTTCATTCTCGCCGCTCTGGCCGGGGCGACTCTCGTCGCTTCGCCGGTTCTCGCCAGCCAGCCGGTGCGCCCGTCGGGCGCGGCGCTGAAGCTGCAGCCGGTCGGCCTGCAGAGCAATGCACGCGTCGGCGCGAAGCTCAACAAGAAGGGTTCGGACCTGACGACGGCCGCGACCGGCGGCCTGCTGGCGGCCCTCGTCGGCGTCGGCATCGGCGTCGGCATCGCCACGAGCGGCAGCAACAGCACCAGCCCGTGATTTCGATCCGCTGACCGACCGGATCGACGATCCGGTCACCAGTCGAACAGCAGGCTCGATCTTCGGATCGGGCCTGTTTTCGTATCGGGAAAGGCTCAACGCGCGCCCGACCCACCAAACGCCGCCACCGTGGCGCGGATCGCTGCGACCACGCCGCCCGTATCGCGCCAGCCGACCGCGTGATGGCCGAACAGCAGCCCGATCTCGCGCCGGATCATGAAGCCCGCGATCCGGGGCCTGGCAACGCCGGCCGCCGCATAGCCCGCCGGCATCACCGTGATCCCCACGCCCGCACGCACTAGGGCCAGCGCCCGCTCGTCGTTGGTGGTCCGCGCCGCGAAGAATGGCCGCACGCCGCGCGCGGTGAAGTGGCGGCTGGTATCGGCCAGCACCTCGCACTGGCGGCGCACGATCATCGTCTCGCCGGCCAGTTCCTCGGCCTCGATCTCGGCCCGGTTGGCGAGCGGGTGCGTGGCGGGCAAGGCCAGCGCATAGCCTTCCTCCAGCAACGGCTCGGCGGTGAAGCGATGCTGGTCGGGCCGGATGATGGTCAGCGCCATGTCGATCCGCCCGCGCGACAGCCGTTCGACCAGTTCGCGCTCGCGCCCCTCGACCAGCTCGAACCGCTCGCTTGCCATCGCCGGATCCGCGAGCAGCCGGTCGATCCACGCCTGCGGCAAGGTGGTCAGCACGCCGAGCCGCACGGTGGAGGTCGCCCCCGCCCCGGCCACCGCGCGCTCGGCCAGCGCGAATTCCGCCTCGATCCGTCGCGCGTGGACGGCGAAGCGCACGCCCGCCTCGGTCAGCTCGACGCGCTTGTTGGTGCGGTGAAAGAGCGGACGGCCGACGTCGCGCTCCAGCTTGGCGATGCCCACCGACAGCGTCGGCTGCGAGACGTTGCAGGCGGCCGCCGCGCGCGAGAAATTGCCCTGGTCTATGACGCTCAGGAAATAGCGCAGCAGATAGCGATCGATCATAGACAGTCTCTATGATGTTGGCCGGCACCTTTCAATTTTTCTCGCGGAACCGCCTGCGGTATGAGGCGTCCCCATAGGATAGCTGGAGAGACTGGATGCAGGCGTTCGACTTCGCGCTCGGCGAGATGGCGGACACGATCCGCGACACCACGGCGCGTTTCGCCGCCGAGCGGATCGCGCCGATCGCGGCAAGGATCGACGCGGAAGACAGCTTCCCGCGCGAGTTGTGGCCCGAAATGGGCGCGCTCGGCCTGCACGGCATCACCGTCGAGGAGGATTTCGGCGGCCTCGGCTTGGGCTATCTCGAGCATGTCGTCGCGCAGGAGGAGGTGGCCCGCGCCTCGGCCTCGGTCGGCCTCTCCTACGGCGCGCACTCGAACCTCTGCGTCAACCAGATCCGCCGCTGGGCCAACCCGGAGCAGAAGGCGAAATATCTCCCCAAGCTGATCTCCGGCGAGCATGTCGGCAGCCTCGCCATGTCGGAGGCCGGCGCCGGATCCGACGTCGTCTCCATGAAGCTGCGTGCCGACAAGGTGGACGGCGGATACCGGCTCAACGGCACGAAATTCTGGATCACCAACGCGCCTTATGCCGACACGCTGGTGGTCTACGCCAAGACGGTGCCGGACGGCGGCTCCAAGGGCATCACCGCCTTCCTGATCGAAAAGGACTTCGCCGGTTTCTCGATCGGCCAGAAGATCGACAAGATGGGGATGCGCGGCTCGCCGACGGCCGAACTGGTGTTCGACGACTGCTTCGTCGCGGACGAGCAGGTGATGGGGCCGCTTCACGGCGGCGTGAAGGTGCTGATGTCGGGCCTCGATTACGAGCGCGTGGTGCTCTCGGGCATCCAGCTCGGCATCATGCAGGCCTGCCTCGACACGGTGCTGCCCTACGTGCGCGAGCGAAAGCAGTTCGGGACGCCGATCGGCAGCTTCCAACTGATGCAGGCGAAGGTGGCCGACATGGTGGTCGCGCTCAATTCGTCGCGCGCCTACGTCTATGCGGTGGCGAAGGCCTGCGATGCCGGCAAGACCACCCGCTACGACGCGGCGGGCGCGATACTGCTCGCCTCCGAGAATGCGGTGAAGGTCGCCAACGAGGCGATCCAGGCTCTCGGCGGCGCGGGCTACACCAAGGACTGGCCGGTCGAGCGCTATCTGCGCGATGCCAAGCTGCTCGACATCGGCGCCGGCACCAACGAGATCCGCCGCATGCTGATCGGCCGCGAGCTGATCGGGGCCGCTCAGTAAGATGGGCGCCATCCTCACCAGCATCGCCAATCCCGCCTCTGAGGACTTCCGCCGCCGCGCCGCGCACAATCGTGGTCTCGCCGAGACGCTGCGCGCCGACGTCGCCAAGGCGGCGCTCGGCGGCTCCGAATCTTCGCGCGAGCGGCACGTTTCGCGCGGCAAGTTGCTGCCCCGCGATCGCATCGGCCACCTGCTCGATCCCGGCGCGCCCTTCCTCGAAGTCGGCCAGCTCGCGGCGAACGGCGAATATGGTGACGAGGTGCCTGGCGCCGGCATGATCGCGGGCATCGGCCGCGTTTCCGGCCGGATGTGCATGATCGTGTGCAACGACGCGACGGTGAAGGGCGGCACCTACTACCCGCTCACCGTCAAGAAGCATTTGCGCGCGCAGGAGATTGCGCGCGAGAACCGGCTGCCCTGCATCTATCTGGTCGACAGCGGCGGCGCCAACCTCCCCCACCAGGCCGAGGTCTTCCCCGATCGCGAGCATTTCGGCCGCATCTTCTTCAACCAGGCGCAGATGTCGGCGCTGGGCATTCCGCAGATCGCTTGCGTGATGGGCAGCTGCACGGCGGGCGGCGCCTATGTGCCGGCGATGTCCGACGAGACGGTGATCGTGCGCAATCAGGGCACGATCTTCCTCGCGGGGCCTCCGCTGGTGAAGGCGGCGACGGGCGAGGTGATCTCGGCCGAGGATCTCGGCGGCGGCGATCTTCATGCGCGGAAGTCCGGCGTGGTCGATCATCTCGCCGAGAATGACGAGCACGCGCTGACCATCGTGCGCGACATCGTGGCGACGCTGCCGGCCGATCGCACGCCCGACATCGCGCTGAAGGAACCACGCCCGCCCAAATTTGCGGCGGAGGAATTGTACGGACTGATCCCCGAGGATGTCCGCGCACCCTATGACGTGCACGATGTGATCGCGCGGATCGTCGATGGGTCGGAGTTTCACGAGTTCAAGCCGCTCTACGGCACTACGCTCGTCACCGGCTTCGCGCACATCTGGGGGATGCCGGTGGCGATCCTCGCCAATAACGGCGTGCTGTTCTCGGAAGCCGCCGTGAAGGGCGCGCACTTCATCGAACTCGCCTGCCAGCGGCGCATCCCCCTTCTGTTCCTCCAGAACATCTCGGGCTTCATGGTCGGCGGCAAGTACGAGGCGGAGGGCATCGCCAAGCACGGCGCCAAGCTGGTCACCGCCGTCGCCACCGCGTCCGTCCCCAAGATCACGATGCTGATCGGCGGCAGCTTCGGCGCGGGCAATTACGGCATGGCGGGCCGTGCCTATAGCCCACGCTTCCTGTGGACCTGGCCCAACAGCCGCATCTCGGTGATGGGCGGCGAGCAGGCGGCGTCGGTGCTGGCCACCGTCCACCGCGACGCCGACAAATGGACACCAGAGGAAGCCGAGGCCTTCAAGGCCCCAATCCGCCAGAAATATGAGGATGAAGGCAACCCCTGGCACGCCACCGCGCACCTGTGGGACGACGGCATCGTCGATCCCGTCCAGACCCGCGACGTGCTGGGCTTGAGCCTCGCCGCCTGCCTCAACGCCCCCATTCCCGAGGGTCCGCGCTTCGGCGTGTTCCGGATGTGATCGTCATGGAGGGATACCGCATGAAGCTGCTGATCGCGATGCTCGCCGCCCTGCCGCTGGCAGGCACGCCCGCCGAGGCCGCGCCCCAGTCGCTGCCGTCCGGATACCATTGGGGCCGCTGCCTGCTGCAGGTGGACGGCAAGGCCTATATTTCAGGGCGCTGCTCCTACAATGTGCAGGCCGGCGGCTCGTTCATGATCGAGGGACCGAAGCAGGATTTCGCCGCGCTCAATTCCGGAAAGCCCTTCGCCGAGCTGGTCTCGAAGGATTATTTCGCGCAGCTCGATGTGCGCGGTGCCGAGGCGAACGGCTACTGGAACGAGGACATCCGCTCGCTCCACGCGCAGACGCCGCTTGGCGTGCTGACGCGCAAGGGCGCCTGCTGGCTCAACGCCAAGGCGCGCATCTGTCTGTGGAAGCGGTGACCCGATGATTCAATCCCTCCTCATCGCCAATCGCGGCGAGATCGCCTGCCGCGTGATCCGCACCGCGCGGAAGCTCGGCATCCGCACCGTCGCGGTCTATTCGGAGGCCGACGCGAACGCGCTCCACGTCCGCATGGCGGACGATGCGGTGGCGATCGGCCCGGCGCCGGCGCGCGAAAGCTACCTCGTCGGCGAGCGGATCATCGCGGCGGCGAAGTCCACCGGTGCCGAGGCGATCCATCCCGGCTACGGCTTCCTCTCCGAGAATGCCGACTTCGCGGAAGCGGTGATCGCGGCTGGCCTGATCTGGGTCGGCCCGAAGCCCGCCAGCATCCGCGCCATGGGCCTGAAGGACGCCGCCAAGGAGCGGATGATCGCGGCGGGCGTGCCCGTCACCCCCGGCTATCTCGGTGAGGACCAGTCGCCCGATCGTCTGCAGGCCGAGGCCGACGCGATCGGCTATCCGGTGCTGATCAAGGCGGTCGCGGGCGGCGGCGGCAAGGGGATGCGGCGCGTGGAGAGCGCCGCCGATTTCCGCGACGCGCTCGCCTCGTGCCAGCGCGAGGCGGCCTCGTCGTTCGGCGACGACCGCGTGCTGATCGAGAAATACATCCTCTCGCCGCGCCACATCGAGGTGCAGGTGTTCGGCGACACCCATGGCAACGTCGTCCACCTGTTCGAGCGCGACTGCTCGCTCCAGCGCCGCCACCAGAAGGTGATCGAGGAAGCCCCCGCCCCCGGTATGGACGCCGAGACGCGCGAAGCGGTGTGCGGCGCGGCGGTGCGCGCGGCGCAGGCGGTCGACTATGTCGGCGCCGGCACCATCGAGTTCATCGCCGATGCGTCGGAAGGCCTGCGCGCCGACCGCATCTGGTTCATGGAGATGAACACCCGCCTGCAGGTCGAGCATCCGGTGACCGAGGAGATCACCGGGCAGGATCTGGTCGAATGGCAGCTCCGCGTCGCGAGCGGCGAGCCGCTGCCGAAGCGGCAGGAGGAGCTGAGCATCAACGGCTGGGCGATGGAGGCCCGGCTCTATGCGGAGGACCCGGCCAAGGGGTTTCTACCGAGCGCGGGGCGGATCGATCACTGGGTCATTCCCAGTCCCACGGACATCGACGTCCGCATCGAGAGCAGCCTCAACCGTACCGACGTGATCCAGACATTCTACGATCCGATGATCGCCAAGATCATCGTTCACGCCGCTACTCGCGAGGCCGCGATCAACGGCTTGGCCGAAGTATGCGCCGGAACAGAAGTCGCTCCGATCACCACCAACGCCGGCTTCCTTGCCAAGCTGCTGCGCCGCCCTGAGTTCAAGGCCGGTGCCGTCACCACCGGCTTCATCGGAAGCGAAGAAGCGTCCCTGACCGATACCAGCGCCGTCATCAATGCGTTGAAGCGTCAGGCTGGGATAGCGCTGCTCGTTCAGAGCGTCCGCCCACTCAGCGGCAAGACCTACGGGACGGTCGCCAGCGAGTTGCAATCTGCTTCATGCGGCAATGTCTGGCGGGAATGTCTCGGTTTTCGCCTTAATCAGGAAAACGAATTTGCCGCATCGTTTTTCGTCGATGGCAAGCGCGAGACGATCGTCATGGATGGCGACTGGACGGAGGAATGGGTTTCGACGGAACCCGCCGAGGGCGGCCTTTATGTCTTCGACGAAGGCGAAAAGATTACGATCAAGACTCGATACGATGGCAACGCAGCCGGTGCCCTCTCCGACGGCGCCCTCACCGCGCCCATGCCGGGCCGCGTCGTCGCGGTGGAGGTGGCGGCGGGCGATGCCGTCACCAAGGGCCAGCGCATCGTCGTGATCGAGGCGATGAAGATGGAGCAGGCGCTGCTCGCGCCGTTCGACGGCATCGTCGCGGAGATCGGCCCGGCGGCCGGTGCGCAGGTCTCCGAAGGCACGCTCCTCGCGCGGATCGAGGCGAGCGAGGGCTAAGACCGCTCACCCGTCATTGCGAGCGTAGCGAAGCAATCCACTGCCCCACACGGCGGGCTGGATTGCTTCGCTGCGCTCGCAATGACGCGAATAAGCGTCGGGCCATGCCAGCCGCGTAAATCACCCGATCAGGATGGAAACGCCCCCGGCGCGAGTGGTGGAAGGGGCTGGATTCGAACCAGCGTACGCTTGCACGGGCAGATTTACAGTCTGCTGCCTTTAACCACTCGGCCACCCTTCCGTGCTTGCACGCCGGGGGCGAGGCGCGGCTCATGACGAATGTCCCCTTGCTTGTCAACGCAGGTCCGTAGAAAAGCGCGCCCATCATGCGCAAAGGTCATCGCCCCTCCGCCGCCCAATCCGGCCGCACCCGTCTGTGGGGCCGCCATGCGGTCACCGCCGCCCTCGCCAACCCCGAGCGGACGATCCGCAAGCTGTGGGGCAGCCACGAGGCGATCGCAGCCCTCGGCCTGCCGCAGACAAGCTTTCCGGTGCAATATGCCGAAGGCGCCGATCTCGGCCGGATGGTGCCCCACGACGCGCCGCACCAGGGCCTGGTGCTCGAATGCGATCCGCTGCCCGACAAGTGGCTGGACGAGCTGTTCGAGCGCGCATCCGGCCCCGACGATCGCCGCCCGATCATCGTGCTCGATCAGGTGACCGATCCGCACAATGTCGGCGCGGTGCTGCGATCGGCGCTGGCCTTCGACGCGCTCGGTATCGTCACGCAGGATCGCCACGCCCCGCCCGAATCGGGGGCGCTCGCCAAGGCCGCCTCCGGCGCGCTGGAGATGATGCCGTGGATCCGCGTGGTGAACCTCGCCCGCGCTCTGGATGAGATGGCGGAGGCCGGATACTGGCGCGTCGGCCTCACCGGCCACACCAAGGTGCTGCTGGGCGAGGCGATGGTGCCGGGCAAGCTGGCGCTGGTGCTGGGCGCCGAGGGCGAAGGGATGCGCCAGAATACCGAGGCGCATTGCGACGTGCTGGCCAAGCTGCCGATCTCGCCGCGCATGGAGAGCCTGAACATCTCCAACGCCGCCGCGATCGCGCTCTACGCGGCGGCGACGCGGGCGTAAAAATCCTCCCTGCGCGAAGCGTGGGGAGGGGGACCATGCGAAACATGGTGGAGGAGCCGCCGTCGCAGACGGCGGTGTGCCACCGCCGCCCCTCCACCGCCTCCGGCGTTCAACAGAGACACGTGTCTCTGTTGAACCCTCCCCATTTATGATGGGGAGGAAAAGGTTAGTCCTCCGGCGCGATCGTCACCTTGAGGCCGTCGAGCGCGGCGCTGAACGGGATCTGGCAGGACAGGCGCGAGGTGTCGTTGCGGTGGTCCGAACTGTCCAGCAGGTCGTTCTCGTCCTCGCTCATCGCCGGCAGCTGGTCGGCGAAGGCCTCGTCCACGTAGATGTGGCAGGTCGCGCAGGAGCAGCAGCCGCCGCACAGCGCCATCAGCTCGTCGAAGCCATTGTCGCGGATCACCTCCATCACGCTGAGGCCGGCCTCGCCCTCGACGGTGGACTCCTGGCCTTCACGGGTGACGACGATCAGCTTGGGCATGGACTTCTCTCCGGGTGACGTAGGCGTTTGGCCCGGCTATGGGCATTGGCCGCCGACAAGACAAGAGGATAGGACGTGGGCATCCCGATTGATGAGCTTCATGCCTCGCTGACCACGCTGGCGGCCCTCGAACCCGCCTTCGCGCGCGGCATCGAGCGGGTCGGCCTGCCCGATGCGCGCATCTCGGAGCGCGGCTACGCCACCCTGCTGCGCACCATCGTGGGGCAGCAGGTGAGCGTCCATGCCGCGCGCGCGGTGTGGAACCGGCTGGAGGCGGCCCTGGGCGACATGAACGATCCCGCGCTGCTGCTCGCCGCCACCGACGAGGAGCTTCGCGCCTGCGGCCTGTCGCGCCAGAAGGCCGGCTATGCGCGCAGCCTCGCCGGGCTGGTCGGTTCGGGCGAGCTGGACCTCGCCCGCCTCGACGCCGACGACGAGCAGGCGATCGCCGATCTCGTCCGTATCAAGGGGATCGGGCGCTGGTCGGCGGAAATCTACCTGCTGTTCGCCGAAGGGCGGCCGGACATCTGGCCGGCAGGCGACCTCGCGGTGCAGGTGGAAGTGGGCCGCCTGCTCGGGCTGGAGGATCGGCCGAGCGAGAAGCTGACGCGCGAACTGGCCGATGCGTGGCGCCCGCATCGCGGCGCGGCGGCGATCTTCGCGTGGCACCATTATGGCGCGGCGGGCAAGTCGGCCGCGCCGGTGTAAGGCTGGCCCCCCGCCTCTCCCCGCGCTAGAGGCGGCGCGTCATGGCTGCGCTCGACACCTTCCTCGCCGCCGCGCTGGAGCGGATCGACGCCCGGCATGAGCGGCGGCGGCTAAACCCGGCGGCACTCGCCCCGGACGGCCGGCTGGAGCGCGACGGCGCGACTTTGATCGATTTTTCCAGCAACGACTATCTCGGCCTCGCCCGCCATCCGCTGCTGATCGAGCGCGCGACCGAATGGGCGGCGCGTTACGGCGCCGGTGCAGGCGCCTCGCGACTGGTGACCGGCACGCATGAGGCGCATCTCGCGGTCGAGGCGAGGATCGCGGCGTTCAAGGGCGCCGAAGCCGCCTTGCTCTTCCCGTCGGGCTGGCATTGCAACGCGGCGGTGCTGGCCGCCTTGCTGAAGGCGGCGCCGGGCACCCTGTTGTTCACCGACCGGCTAATCCACGCCAGCCTCCATGCGGGTGCCGCCGGGCATCGCCAGATCCGCTTCCGCCACAATGATTGCGATCACCTGGAGGAACTGCTGGCGGCGAATGACGGCGGCCCGAAACTGATCGTCACCGAGAGCGTGTTCAGCATGGACGGCGATCGCGCCGACATCGCCCGGCTGGCCGCGATCGCGAAGGCCCACGACGCCTTCCTCTATATCGACGAGGCGCACGCGACCGGCGTGCTGGGACCGAACGGTCGCGGCCTCTCCGCCGAACATCCCGGTGCCGATCTTGTGATGGGCACGTTCAGCAAGGCGCTGGGGTGCTTCGGCGCCTATGTCGCGGGATCCCGCGCGCTGATCGACTATCTGGTCAACGCCTGCGGGGGCTTCATCTTCTCGACCGCGCCGCCGCCCGCGATGCTCGGCGCCATCGATGCGGCGCTGGAGCTGGTGCCCGGCATGGAGGCCGAGCGCGCCCGGCTCGCCCGGCATGGCGAGCATCTGCGCGCGCGGCTGCGCGCGGCGGGGATCGCCACCGGCGACAGCTCGACCCAGATCGTGCCCGCCATCGTCGGCGAGGCGGCCGACGCACTGACGCTGGCCGCCGCGTTGCAGGAGGACGGCCTGCTCGCCGCCGCGATCCGCCCGCCGACCGTGCCGCCCGGCACCAGCCGCCTGCGCCTCGCGCTGCGCGCCACCCATGCGGAAGGCGACATCGGCCGGCTCGCCGACGCGATCGTGGCAAGGATGGCGCGATGAGGCTGCTCTTCCTCCACGGATGGGGGCTAGATGCAAACCTGTGGGACGGGGTGCGCGCGGCCTTGCCGGAGTTCGAGACGGTGGCGTGGGATCGCGGCTATTTCGGCGCCGCCTCCGCCGATCCGGTCGCGGGACCGGTGGTCGCGGTCGGCCATTCGCTGGGTGCGATGCTGCTGGCGGGGCGGTTCGACCGGCTCGTCGCGGTCAACGGCTTCGATCGCTTCACCGGCGAGAACGCGGTGCCGCCGCGTGTGGTCGAACGGATGCGCAAGCGGTTCGGAGAGGCTCCCCGCGAGGTGCTGGCCGATTTCCGTGCCCGGATCGGGGCGGAAACGCCGCCGGAGCGGATCGACGCGGCATCGCTGGCCGCCGATCTCGAAACGCTCGCTTCGAACAATGCTCGTCATTGCGAGGAGCGTAGCGACGAAGCAATCCACATGCGCGGCGCCCGGAGCGATGGATTGCTTCGCTACGCTCGCAATGACGGCGAACGGGATGTTCTCATCCTCCAAGGGGGCGCCGACCCCCTCCTGCCCGCCGCCATGCGCGCGAGCACCTTCGCCGGTGCCCGCCGCGAAACGCTGGCGGAGGGGGGCCACCTCCTCCCCCTCACCCATCCCCAATGGGTGGCCGATCACCTCCGGGCCTTCGCGGCATGAGCGTCGCCGACGCCTTCGGCCGCGCCGCGCATTACGACGCGCACGCCGCCGTGCAGCGCATCGTGGCGGAGAAGCTCGCCGAGCGCATCCTCGCGCTGCCGCCACCACCCGCCCCGCGCGTGCTGGAGATCGGCTGCGGCACCGGCTTCCTCAGCATCGAACTGGTCGATCGCCTGCCCGATGCGCGCTGGCTGGTGACGGACATCGCCCCCGCCATGGTGGATCGCGCGCGCCAACGGCTGGGCGACCGGCCGAACCTGTCCTTCGCGGCGATGGACGGTGAGCATCCCGATGTCGCGGGGCGCTTCGACCTGATCTGTTCCAGCCTGAGTTTCCAGTGGTTCGGCGATCTCGCCGGGGCGGTCGCACGGCTGCGCCGCCGGCTTTCGCCGGAGGGGCGGCTGGTGTTCACGACGCTCGCCGAGGGCAGCTTCTTCGAGTGGCGCCGCGCGCATGGCGACCTTGCCGCCGGCACGCGCGATTATCCGTCCGCCGCGCAACTGGCGGCCATCGGGCTGGAGGTGGAGATCGAGACGATACCCATGGCGCACAAGAGCGCGCGCGAGTTCCTGCGATCGGTGAAGGGCATCGGCGCGGGCACGCCGCGCAATGGCCACCGCCCGCTCACGCCGGCCGAGCTACGTGCGGTGATGGGCCGCTTCGAGGCGAAGGGCTGCGTCGCCAGCTACATGGTCGCGACCTGCATCGCGGGGCCGCTGTGAGGTCTAAGCTATGAGATACGTCGTCACGGGAACCGACACCGGCATCGGCAAGACGGTGTTCGCCGCCGCGCTCACCCGAGCGCTGGGCGCCAGCTACTGGAAGCCGATCCAGTCCGGCCTGCTCGACGGTGCCGACGGCGAGACGGTGGCCGAACTGGGCGTGGAAGCGGTGCTGCCCGAGGCCTATCGCCTCACCGAGCCGCTCTCCCCCCACCGCGCCGCCGAGCTGGACGGGGTGACGATCGATCCGGCGAAGCTGGTGCCCCCCACGGACGATCCACTGGTGATCGAGGGCGCGGGTGGCGTGCTGGTGCCGGTGACACGGGAACTGCTCTATGCCGATCTGTTCGCGCGCTGGGGCCTGCCGGTGGTGCTGGTGGCGCGCACCGGGCTGGGCACGATCAACCACAGCCTGCTCTCGGTCGAGGCGCTGCGGGCGCGCGGTGCTGCGGTCCACGGCATCGCCTTCGTCGGCGACGCCAACGAGGATAACGAGGCGACGATCTGCGCGATCGCGGGTGTGAAGCGGCTGGGGCGGCTGCCGAAGCTCGACCCGCTAACTGCGGACAGCCTGGCGGCGGCGTTCGCCGAACATTTCCGCATCGAGGATTTCCAGTGACCTCCCCCGTCTGGCACCCTTTCACCCAGCACGGGCTGAACGAGCCGATCCCGCTGGTCGAGCGCTCCGAAGGCGCGGCGCTCTACACGGCCGACGGGCGGCGGATCGTCGATGCCGTCTCCTCCTGGTGGGTGACGACGCACGGCCACCGCCATCCGCGCATCGTCGCGGCCATTCAGGAACAGGCGGCCAAGCTCGACCAGATCATCTTCGCGGGCTGGACCCACGAACCCGCCGAAACGCTCGCGCGCGGCCTGACCGAGATCATGCCGCCCGCGCTGGAGCATGTCTTCTTCTCGGATTCCGGCTCCACTTCGGTCGAGGTCGCGCTCAAGATGGCGCTGGGATACTGGCTCAACCGGGGCGAGCCGCGCCATCGCATCCTGACGCTGGAACATGGCTATCACGGCGACACGATCGGCGGCATGTCGGTCGGCGCGCGCGGCGTCTACAACCAGGCCTATAATCCGCTGCTGTTCGATGTCGGCACCCTGCCCTTCCCGGCCGGCGACGGGCGCAACACGCTCGATGCGCTGGAGGCCGCCTGCCGCGACAAGCCCGCCGCGCTGATCGTCGAGCCGCTGGTGCTGGGCGCGGGCGGGATGCTCTTCTACGAGGCGCGCGTGCTGGCGCAGATGCGCGCGATCTGCGCCGCCCACGATGTGCTGTTCATCGCCGACGAGGTGATGACCGGCTGGGGCCGCACCGGCACGCTGCTGGCCTGCGAGCAGGCGGGCGTGGTGCCGGACATCCTGTGTCTCTCCAAGGGCCTCACCGGCGGCGTGATCCCGTTGGCCGTGACGATGGCGACGGCGCCGATCTTCGAGGCGCATCTCTCCGCCGACAAGGCGAAGATGTTCTTCCACTCGTCCAGCTACACCGCCAATCCGATCGCCTGCGCGGCCGCCGTCGCCAACCTCGCCATCTGGCGCGAGGAGCCGGTGATGGAGCGGATCGCCACCCTCGCCGCCCGGCAACGCGAGCGCATCTTCGCGCTGGAGGGCGTGCGCAACGCCCGCGCGCTCGGCACCATCGCGGCATGCGAGATCGGCGGGGGCGAAGGCTATCTTGCCGGCATCGGCCCGGCGCTCGCCGCCCATTTCCGGACACGCGACCTGCTCGTCCGCCCGATGGGCAACACTGTCTACGTCATGCCGCCTTACTGCATCGACGAGGACGATCTCGATCGCATCTACGCCGCCATTCAGGAAGCGGCGCGCATCTTCGGCTGAAGTTCGGCACCGGCCCGCCCTCGGGGAGGGGGAATGGGCAGGCCGGTGCCGCATCCGGGCGCGCGAGGGGGGATGCGCGCCTGCGGATGATCTCTAATCCGCCGCGACCACGTGGTCGCTGGGCGCGGGCTTCCGGCAGAGCCAGATCGCCGGGATCATCACCACGCACAGCCAGCCGGATAGCCAGAACAGCTCCAGCGAGGAGAGCAGATAGGCCTGGTTGACCACCTGGTGGTACACCGATGCCGCCGCCTGCAGGGGCGGCTGCCCGAACGCCTGAAGCTGATCGAGCGCCTGCCGGTAGATCGGCGAGAAGTTGGTCGCGCCCTCGGTCAGCCGGCTCTGGTGCAGCGCCTCGCGGCGATCCCAGTAGGTGGTGATGATCGAGGCCGCGAAGCTGCCGCCGGTGATGCGCGCGAAGTTGGAGATGCCGCTGGCCGACGGCACCTTCTCCGCCGGCAGTCCGTCGAAGCTGATCGTGATGAGCTGCACAAAGAACATGCTCATCGCGAAGCCCTGCAGGAACAGAGGCGCGGTCAGCACCCAGAAGCTCGCGTCCGGCGTGTAGTGCGATCGCATGAAGAAGGAGCCGGCGAAGGCCAGGAAGGCCACCGACGCCATCAGCCGGGGATCGAGCTTCAGCTTGCTGACGAACGGTGTCGCCAGCACCGCCACCGCGCCCGACGGGGCGGCGACGATGCCGGCCCATGTGGCGTTGTAGCCCATATATTGCTGCAGCCAGAGCGGCAGCAGCAGGTTGTTGGCGAAGAACACCGCATAGCCGAGACACAGGGCCAGCACGCCGAAGCCGAAATTCCGCCGCTTGAACAAGGTAAGATCGACGGCCGGAGTCTTGTCGGTCAGCTCCCAGATCATCCAGGCGATGAAGCCGACGACCGCGAAGATGGTCAGCACCACGATCAGGTTGTTGTGGAACCAGTCGCGATCCTTGCCGAGATCCAGCATCGTCTGCAGGCTGAACACCCAGAAGGCGAGGAGGATCAGGCCGACCGTGTCGATCGGCAGCTTGCGCGTCGGCGTCTCGCGGCTGGCGAGGCTGCGCCAGGTGATCGCGCCGGCGATGATGCCGACGGGGACGTTGATCAGGAAGATCCAGCCCCAGTGATAATTGTCGGAGATGTAGCCGCCCAGCACCGGCCCCAGCACCGGCGCGACCAGCGTGGTCATCGACCACATGGCGAGCGCGGTGGATCGCTTGTCGGCCGGGAAGATCGCGATCAGCAGCGCCTGGCTGCCGGGGATCATCGGGCCGGAGACCGCACCCTGCAGGATGCGGAAGCCGATCAGCGACGGCAGGCTCCACGCGATGCCGCACAGGAAGGAGGCGACGGTGAAGGCCAGCACCGAGACGGTGAAGGTGCGCACCACGCCGAACCGGCCCATCAGCCAGCCGGTCAGCGGCACCGTCACGCCGTTGGCGCAGGCGAAGCTGGTGATTACCCAGGTGCCGCTGTCCGTCGAGACGCCGAGGTTGCCGGCGACCGTGGGCAGCGCCACGTTGGCGATGGTGCCGTCCAGCACCTGCATGAAGGTGCCGAGCGCGAGCGCCGTCGCCGTGATCCAGAGCGCGGCTCCGGTCAGCGGCGGCGGCGCCGAAGCGGCCGCCGGGCCGCTCATTTTCCGCGTCCCAGATTCTCGGCGACGATCTGGCGGATGCGGGCATCCACCTGCGGGCCGCCGTCGATGCTCTGGTCGGTGCCGCCCGCGGGCGGAGCCGCGCCGGCCACGGTCGGGCCGGAACGATCCGAGGTCGCCACCGTCACGTCGACCGAGAGGCCGACGCGCAGCGGGTTGTCACGCAGTTCCTTGGGATCGAGCGCGATGCGCACCGGCAGACGCTGCACGATCTTGATCCAGTTGCCCGACGCGTTCTGCGGGGGCAGCAGCGCGAAGGCGTTGCCCGAGCCGGCGCCGACGCCCAGCACCTTGCCGTGATAGGTCACGTTCTTGCCGTAGATGTCGGCATGGATCTCGGCCGGCTGGCCGACGCGCAGATGCTGCAGCTGGGTTTCGCGGAAGTTCGCGTCCACCCACAGGCTGTCGAGCGGCACCACGGCCATCAGCGGCGTGCCGGGGGCGACGCGCTGGCCGAGCTGCACCGTACGCTGCGCGATCACGCCGCCGATCGGCGAGTTGATGTGCATGTAGGCACGGCTGATCGCGGCGCGGCGGACTGCGGCGATGGCCGACGCGACGGCCGGATTGTCGTAGACGTCGGTGCCTTGCACGACGCTCGCCGCCTGGGCGCGCTTGGCCTCAGCGACGTTGAGCGCGGCGCTGGCGGTGGTAACGGCATCGCGGGCGTGCGCCACCTCCTCGCCGGAGACCGCGCCGTCCTTGGCGGCGGCGGCGCGGCGCTGATAGTCGTTGCGCGCACGCTGAAGATCGGCCTGGGCGGAGGCGATTTCGGCCTGCGCCTCGTCGACCGTCGAATTGTTCGACCGGAACATGCGAACCGCACGCCCGAGATCGGCCTCGGCAGACGAAAGCGCCACGTCGGCGGTCGCCGGATCGAGATCGATCAGCGGATCGCCGCGCTTCACCGCTTGCGTGTTGTCGGCATGGAGCGCCAGCACCGTGCCGCCCTCGCGCGCCGTGATCGAGACGATGTTGCCGCCGACGTAGGCGTCGTCGGTTTCCTCGCTCGGCGGGGCGAGCAGCTTCATCACGATGTAGACGATCGCCGCGATCAGCACGACCGCGCCGAGGATGATGAAGCCCCAGCGCCGCGTCTTGCGCGGATGCTCGGGCGGCGAATCCGGCTTCGCCTGCGCCTGGGCGGGAGTGGCGTTCTGGTTGGAGGCGTCGTCGGCCATGCTGTCCTCCCTGTCGAGGGGCGTGTTGCTGTTGTCGGTCATGAACGGGGTTCCGGAGCGGAGGCCGCGGCAAGCGGCTTGGAGGAGTCGAAGCCGCCGCCGAGCGCAGCGACGAGCTGGATGCGGCGGTTGAGGGCGTCGGCCTGCATGTCGACGAGCTGCTGCTCGGCCTGGAGCAAGCGGAAGCCGCTGTCGATCGTGTCGAGCTGCGAGCCGAGGCCGGTGCGCACGCGCACCTGATCCAGCCGCAGCGTATCGCGCAGGCCCTGCACCACGCGGGTCTGCTCGCCGAGATCCTGATCGGCGGAATTGACGTTGGTGATCGCGTCCGACGCTTCGCGCACCGCGCCGACTACAGCGTTGTCATAGTCGGCCACCGCGCCATCGAGATCGGCGGTCGCGGTCTTGTACTGGGCGCGCAGCTTGCCGCCCTGGAAGATCGGCAGGCTGACCGCCGGGCCGACGCTGTAGGAGAAGGCGCCGCCGGTGAAGAAGTTGCCGAGGCCCACCGCCGTCAGGCCGGCGAGCGCGGAGATGCTGACATTGGGCAGGAAGGCATCGCGCGCCACGGTGCGGCCCTGCACCGCCGCGTCGATCCGCGCCTGCCCCGCGAGCAGGTCCGGGCGACGGCCGAGCAGATCGGCGGGCAGCACGGTGGGCACCACCGGCGCCTGATCGAGGCGCAGCGTCGGCGCGGCGATCTCCGGATAGAAATCCGCCCCGCGACCGACCAGCGCGGCGAGTGCGTGGACCAAGGTATCGCGCTGCTGGGTCGCCTGCGTGCGCGCCTGCTCGGCCTGTGCCAGCAGCGTCTCGGCCTGCTTGATGTCGAACTGGGTGCCGAGCTGGTTCCTCACCCGCGACTGGGCGTAGCCGAGCGCGTCCTGCCGGGTCTTCACGAAGCCGTCGGCCACCGCGATCAGCCGGTTGGCGCGGGCGAGGCCGACATAGGTCTGCGCGATCGACACCGAGATGGTCAGCCGCGCCGCCGCCGCATCCAGCGCCGCCGCGCGGGCCGAGGAGGCCGCCTGCCGCACCATCGCGCGCTGGCGGCCGAACAGGTCGAGATCCCAGCTCAGGTTGGCGACGGCGATGCCGATATTGGCGTCGCTGCCGCCGATCGGCGCGGGAAACAGCTTGTCGCCGATCCGCGCGCGGTCGAGCTGGCCCGAGGCGCCGATCTGCGGCAGCAGCCCGGCATGTTCGGTCTCGATCTGCGCCTGTGCGGCGCGGACACGGGCGAGCGCGCCGGCCAGCGTCGGGTTGCCGGCCAGGCCCATGCCGATCAGCCGGTCGAGCTGCGGATCGCCATAGGCGCTCCACCAGGCGGCATCGATCGCCGGCGTCTCGCTGCCGAGGCCGAGCGACTGTTCCTGCACCTGCGCCACTTCCGGATGCACCTTGGGCACCGCGGCGCATCCGGCGAGCAGCGTCGCCGCGATCGCCGGGAATGCGATGACACGCTTCATTCGGTAATCTCCCTGAAATTCGCCGCGCCGACGACGCGCTCCGCGGCCGCGAGGACCTGGACCAGCGCATCCACCGTGCGATCCACCTCGTCCTGATCGAAATCGGCGAGCACCTCGTTCCAGGCGTCCACCACATGATGCTGGAGGGTCACGACTTCCTCCGCCCCCTTGGCGGTGACCGCGAGATGCACGACCCGCCGGTCGGCCTTGCCGCGATCGCGCTCGACCAGCCCCTTATTTTCCAGCACGTCGATCAGCCGCGTCGTCGCGCCCGTCGTGATCGCCAGCTCGCGCGACAGCTCGCCCGCCGTGGTGGCGGCGCCGTCGCGGATCACCTTGAGCGCGATCCACTGCAGGAAACTGATGTCGAGCGACTCGAAACGCGACGCCACATAGGCCGCCATCAGGCGGTCGATCCGCCGGAGCAACCGTCCGGGCGCCCGGTTTGTCGCGCAATCCTCGAACTTGAGAACGGCCATATCCGTTGTCCTGAAATATCTGCACGTGCAGATAGTTTTATGGCAGATACTGTCAAGTTGATTTTTTGCAACGCAGCAAAACCGGTGGAGATATGACACCTGCGTTCCGATCCGCTATACGCCCGGCCGCCCGGAAAGTGCCGAACGGAGAGTGCCGATGGTCGATTCCCCGGTCTTCCTCATCATCGGACGTCCGCGGCGATGAGTGCCCGCCGGTTCGATGCGATCGTCGTGGGTGCCGGCCAGGCCGGCCCCTCCCTCGCCGGCCGCCTCCACGATGCCGGGATGCGCGTCGCGATCGTCGAGCGCCACCTTGTCGGTGGCACCTGCGTCAACACCGGCTGCAAGCCGACCAAGACACTGGTCGCCTCCGCCTATGCCGCCCACCTCGCGCGCCGCGCCGCCGATTATGGGGTGGCGATCGACGGCACGATCGGCATCGACATGCCCGCCGTCACCCGCCGCGTGCAGAAGGTCGCGATCGACAGCCGCCACGGCAACGAACAGTGGCTGGCGGGCATGACAAACCTGACGCTGATCCGCGAACACGCCCGCTTCGTCGGCCCCGACACGATGCGGGTCGGCGGGGAGGAGATCAGCGCGCCGCGCATCTTCCTCAACGTCGGTGGGCGGGCGAGCATCCCCGATTTCCCCGGTGTGGACGAGATCGATTACCTCACCAACAGCTCCATCCTCCATCTTCAGGAGGTGCCCGAGCATCTGATCGTGGTCGGCGGCTCTTATATCGGGCTGGAATTCGCCCAGTCCTACGCCCGGCTCGGCGCGAAGGTGACGGTGATCGAGAAAGGCCCGCGCATCGTCGCGCGCGAGGACGAGGACGTCTCGGCCGCGATCCTCGACATCCTGAGCAGGGAAGGCATCGCCTTCCGCCTCAACGCCGAGTGCATCCGCTTCGCGAAACACGACCAGGGAATCGCGGCCGGCGTGAACTGCACGAACGGCGATCCGCAGGTCATCGGCAGCCATGTGCTGATCGCGGTCGGCCGCCGGCCCAACACCGACGATCTCGGCCTCGACGCCGCCGGGGTCAAAACCGACGAACGCGGCTATATCCGGGTGAGCGACAGGCTGGAGACCAATGTCCCCGGCATCTGGGCGATGGGCGACTGCAACGGGCGCGGCGCCTTCACCCACACCGCCTACAACGATTTCGAGATCGTCGCGGAGAACATGCTCGACGGCGCCGACCGCAAGGCGACCGACCGCGTGCCCTGCTACGGCCTGTTCGTCGATCCCCCGCTCGGCCGCTGCGGCATGGGTGAGGCCGAGGCGATCGCCAAGGGCCACGCGATCAAGGTCGGCAAGCGCGCCATGACCCGCGTCGGCCGCGCGGTGGAGAAAGGCGAGGCGCTGGGCTTCATGAAGATCGTGGTGGACGCCGATACGGACAAGATTCTCGGCGGCGCGATCCTGGGGCCGGGTGGCGACGAGGCGATCCACTCGATCCTCGACATGATGGCGCTCGGTCAGACGGCGGATCGCCTGCGCCGCACCGTCCACATCCACCCGACGGTGGCCGAACTGATCCCCACGATCGCGGGCGAGTTGAAACCGAAGGAGTAATTTCACCGTCATTGCGAGGAGCGCAGCGACGAAGCAATCCATTCGGCGCCGCGCCTGTGGATTGCTTCGCTTCGCTCGCAATGACGAGGGTGGCGGGAACACCCCCGCCCCTCACGCGCTTTCGATCCACATCCCCCAACGCGAGGTTCCCCATGTCCGACGACACCCCCGTCTGGTTCATTTCCGGCTGCTCGACCGGCTTCGGCCGCGAGCTCGCGCGTCTGGTGCTCGAACAGGGCCGCCGCGCCGTGATCACCGCGCGCGGGCGCGACCGGGTCGCCGATCTCGCCGCCCTCGCCCCCGATCGCGCGCTGGCGCTCGATCTCGACGTCACCGATCAAAGCCAGATCAACGCCGCCGTCGAGGCCGCGCACACCCATTTCGGCCGCATCGACGTGCTGGTGAACAATGCCGGCTACGGTTACCAGACCAGCATCGAGGAAGGCGAGGAGCCGCGCATCCGTGCGCAGTTCGACGCCAACGTCTTCGGCCTGTTCGCGCTCACCCGCGCGGTGCTGCCGATCATGCGCGCACAGAAGAGCGGCCACATCATCAACATCACCTCGGTCGGCGGGCTGCTCGGCTTCGCCAGTTCGGGCTATTATTCGGCGACCAAGCACGCGATCGAGGGTTGGTCGGATTCACTCAAGGTCGAGGTCGATCCGCTCGGCATCGCGGTCACCTGCGTCGAGCCGGGGCCGTTCCGCACCGACTGGGCCGGCCGTTCGCTGGAGCAGACCAAGAGCCATATCGACGATTATGCCGACACGGCGGCGAAGCGGATGGCCGACACCAGCGGTTATAGCGGCTCCCAGCCGGGCGATCCGGTGCGCGCCGCGCAGATCATGATCGACATCGCGCTGAAGCCCGACGCACCACGCCACCTCGTGCTCGGCAAGTTCGGCTACGAGACGGTGACGGCGAAGATGAGGGAGCGCCTCGCCGAGATCGAAAGCCTGCGCGATACCGCTCTGGCGGCCGACTTTCCGGATGCCTGAGCGATTAGACCTTGTGTGACTCCTGCCTGTGCGCCGGATTCGGTTCGGCGCACATGGTAAACGCTTCGTCGCCAGCAATGGTTAACGGCGATTTTTCCACAGATTCGTGAGAGTCCGATATCCGCCATTTTTCAGGCTCCGACTCTGCGTCAACCCGGCAAACATGCTCTTCCACCAAATTTCGACTCTTGCGGCCGGACTCGGGCTTCGGCACTATCCCTAGTGTTGAGGCCAGGGGGCCGACACAAGATCGAGACAACTCACCGGGTTCAGGACCTTGAATCCCGGAACGGACGGCCCATTTTCCATGATGGGACGAACGGGGAACAGACTCGTCTTTACGCCCCCGCCTGCTAGACTTTGGGCCTCAGCCCCGAGTCGAACGGAATGAGAACGGGGACGGACGAACAATGGACCTTTCGGGTAGCGAGACGAGCATGACCGACGCCACCATTCTGGACGCCCAGGCCTCCCACGTTTCGGCCCCGGAGGCGGAAGCCGAAACCGGCACGCAGGGCGTGCGGCGTAAGCCCTATCCGCTCGAGGTCGATCACAGCCGCGACGCGCTCCTCACCGATTTCGGCAAGGAGACGCTGAACGACCGCTACCTGCTGCCCGGCGAGAGCTATCAGGATCTGTTCGTACGTGTCGCGTCCGCTTACGCCGACGATGCCGAGCACGCCCAGCGGCTCTACGATTACATCTCGCGCCTGTGGTTCATGCCGGCGACGCCCGTATTGTCCAACGGCGGCACCGGGCGCGGCCTGCCCATCTCCTGCTTCCTGAACAGCGTTCCGGACAGCCTGGAGGGCATCGTCGACACCTGGAACGAGAATGTCTGGCTCGCCTCGCGCGGCGGCGGCATCGGCACCTATTGGGGCAATGTCCGCGGCATCGGCGAGCCGGTCGGGCTCAACGGCAAGACCAGCGGCATCATCCCCTTCGTGCGCGTGATGGACTCGCTCACGCTCGCCATCAGCCAGGGTTCGCTGCGCCGTGGTTCGGCCGCCTGCTACCTCGACATCTCGCACCCCGAGATCGAGGAGTTCCTCGAGATCCGCAAGACGTCGGGCGACTTCAACCGCAAGGCGCTCAACCTTCACCACGGCGTGCTGATCACCGACGAGTTCATGGAGGCCGTGCGCAACGGCACCGAGTTCGAGCTGAAGTCGCCCAAGGACGGTTCGCGTCGCGGTGAAGTGAACGCCCGCGCGCTGTTCCAGAAGCTGGTCGAGGTCCGCCTCGCCACCGGCGAGCCGTACATCGTGTTCGCCGACACGGTGAACCGCACCATGCCGAAGTTCCAGCGCGACGTGGGCCTCAAGGTCTCGACCTCGAACCTCTGCTCGGAAATCACCCTGCCGACCGGCCGTGACCAGTTCGGCAAGGACCGCACCGCCGTCTGCTGCCTGTCCTCGCTCAACCTCGAGACGTGGGACCAGTGGAACGGCGACGCGCGCTTCATCGAGGACGTGATGCGCTTCCTCGACAATGTGCTGCAGGATTTCATCGACCGTGCCGAGCCGAGCATGGCGCGCGCCGTCTACAGCGCCAGCCGCGAACGTTCGGTCGGCCTCGGCGTGATGGGCTATCACAGCTTCCTGCAGGCGCGCGGCCTCGGCTTCGAGAGCGCGATGGCGAAGAGCTGGAACATGAAGATGTTCCGCCACATCCGCGCCAAGGCGGACGAGGCCTCGATGCTGCTCGCCCACGAGCGGGGCCCTTGCCCCGACGCCGCCGATCAGGGCGTGATGGAGCGTTTCTCCTGCAAGATGGCGATCGCGCCGACCGCGTCGATCTCGATCATCTGCGGCGGCACCTCGGCCTGCATCGAGCCGATCCCGGCCAACATCTACACGCACAAGACGCTGTCCGGCAGCTTCTCGATCAAGAACCCGTACCTGCAGAAGCTGCTCGCCGCGAAGAGCAAGGACAGCGACGCGGTGTGGAATACGATCCTCGAGAAGGGCGGCTCGGTCCAGCATCTCGACTTCCTGAGCCAGGACGAGAAGGACGCCTACAAGACCAGCTTCGAGATCGATCAGCGCTGGCTGATCGAGCTCGCCGCTGATCGCGCGCCCTATATCGATCAGGCGCAGTCGCTGAACCTGTTCATCCCGGCCGACGTCGAGAAGTGGGATCTGCTGATGCTCCACTTCCGCGCGTGGGAGATGGGCATCAAGTCGCTCTACTACCTGCGCTCCAAGTCGGTGCAGCGCGCCGGCTTCGCGGGCGGCGTCGAGGCCGACAACACGATCGACCTGAAGCAGGTCGACGCGTCGGAAACCGATTACGACGAATGCCTCGCCTGCCAGTGACGGCCTGACACCGTCCGTCCCGAGCTGGTCGAGGGGCGGACGGCGAGTGGTGGCTTGGCATGCGTCGGGACAGGTTCGGTACGAACGGGTTGCTTGGCTTCGTCGTCGCTTTGCTTTGCGTTGTTACCGGCCGCCGGGGGACGGCCGGATAAGGGAGAAACAGGGGCATGACCTTCGGAAAGATCCTCGCCGGCGCGGCCCTCGCGTCGCTGGCGTTCGGCCAAGTCGCAGCGGCGCCGATCGGCACGCAAGCCGCCGAAGCCAAGCTCGACGCCTCGGTGTCGAGCGCGGACCAGCTCGCCTGGCTCAAGGATTTCTCCTCCGCCCCCAACCATGTCGGCAGCCCCCACGACAAGCAGAATGCCGACGCCACCCTCGCCTTGTTCAGGAGCTGGGGCTGGGACGCGCATGTCGAGGTCTTCCACGTCCTCTACCCCACGCCGATCTCGACCACGCTCGAGCTGATCACGCCACAGAAGGTCACGCTCGGCGGGCAGGAGCCGCCGGTCGCCGGCGATCCCACCTCGGCCGAGACGAAGGACGCGCTGCCTCCCTACGTCGCCTATCAGGGCGACGGCGACGTCACCGCGCCCGTCGTCTACGTCAATTACGGCATGCCCGACGATTACGAGGCGCTGGCGCGGCGCGGCATCGACGTGAAGGGCAAGATCGTGCTGGCCCGCTACGGCGCCGGCTGGCGCGGCCTCAAGCCCAAGCTGGCGCAGGAACATGGCGCGGTCGGCTGCCTGATCTATTCCGATCCGGCAAACGACGGCTACGCGCACTGGGACAGCTATCCGGATGGCGGCGGCCGCCCCGATCACGGCGTCCAGCGCGGCTCCGTGCAGGACATGACCACCTATCCGGGCGACCCGCTGACGCCCGGCGTCGGCGCGACCGAGGGGGCGAAGCGCCTTACCCGCGAACAGGCGGTCACCCTCCTCAAGATCCCCACGCTGCCCATCTCGTGGAGCGACGCGTCGAAGATCATCGCCGGCCTGCAGGGTCCGGTGGTCACCGGCAAGCAGCGCGGTGGGCTGGGGCAGGCCTATCACTGGGGCGGCACGCCGGCGGTCACCGTGCATCTGGCGGTGAAGTCCGACTGGTCACTGAAGCCGCTGTACGACGTGATCGCGACGCTGAAGGGCGCGAAGCGGCCCGACGAATGGGTGATCCGCGCCAACCATCGCGACGGCTGGGTGTTCGGCGCCGCCGATCCGCTGACCGGCCACGGCGCGATGCTGTCCGAAGCGAAGGCGCTGGGCAGCCTCTACAAGAGCGGCTGGCGCCCCGATCGCACCATCGTCTACGCCAGCTGGGACGGCGAGGAACCGGGCCTGCTCGGCTCGACCGAATGGGCCGAGACCCACGCCGACGAGCTGCAGAAGAAGGCGGTCGTCTACATCAACACCGACAACAGCGTGCGCGGCGTGCTGGAAGCGGAGGCGAGCCACGACCTCCAGCATTTCGTCAACCAGGCCGCGCGCGACGTGACCGATCCGGAGACCGGCTCCACCGTGCAGGAGCGCCAGCGCGCCGACATCCTTGCGTCCGATTATGACGGCGACGGCGAGGCGGACGCGGTGAAGGCGGCGAAAGCGGGCGGCGACCTGCTGGTCGGCCCGCTCGGCTCCGGCTCCGATTATTCGGCCTTCCTCCAGCATCTCGGCATCCCGTCGATCAATCTCGGCTTCGGGGGCGAGGATGCGTCAGGCGGCTCCTACCACTCGGTCTATGACAGCTACACGCATGTCACGAAGTTCGATGATCCGGGCCTCGTCTATGGCGCGGCGCTGTCGAAGCTGGTCGGCCGCATGGTGCTGCGCGCGGCCGACGCGGATGTCGGCCCGGCGCGCTATTCCGATCTCGCGGCGACGGTCGCGCGCTACGTGACCGAGGTGAAGAAGCTCGCCGACACCCAGCGCGAGAAGGACAAGGCGCGCGAGGAGCTGACCGCTGAGGGCGACTTCAAGCTCGCCTCCAACGTGCTCGACCCGACCACCGCGCCGGCGCCCAAGCAGGCCACCCCGCTGATCGATTTCGCCGCGCTGGAGAAGGCGTCCGACCATCTCGCCCGCGCGGCCGGCGCCGCCGACGGCGTGCTCGCCAAGGCCGACACGCTGCCGCCCGCCACCCGCGCGGCGCTCGACGCGCAACTGCGCGGGATCGACCAGCTGATGCTGTCGCCGGACGGCCTTCCCGGCCGCCCCTGGTATCGCAACCTGATCTACGCGCCGGGCACGCTCACCGGCTACGGCGCCAAGACGCTGCCGGGCATCCGCGAGGCGATCGAGCAGCGCCGCTTCGCCGACGCGGTGGCCTATGTCGCGAAGACGGCGGCGGTGCTCGACGCCTATGCCGGCCGGCTCGACGCGGCCGTGAAGGGCGCGAAGCCGTGACAGCGCGCGCCGCCTCCCAAAAGGACGTGAAAGCGCCTATATATGCCGGGATGGCGGCCGACTCTTGTCTCCACCACCCGTTCGTCCCGACCTCTTGTCGGAGACTGTCGCATGGCTGATCCTCGCGGATTGATACTTGCCGCAATCGGCGCCGCTTGGCTCGCCCTGAGCGTCCGCGCGCTCCGTCACCGTGCATGGCGCGATGGGGTGCCCGCCGCTGAATTGATCGTCGCCAAAGTCATCGGCGAAGAGCCGTCTGCCCGCACCAAATGGGACCGATGGCTCGCCCTGTTTCACGTGTGCGCCGGATCGGCTTTCGGAAGTCTTCTCATTTTTGGCGGCCTGATGGCCACCTTTGCAGCTTAATCGGAGTAATCGCCCATGCCCCTCCTCCAAGCCTCCAAGACCTACAAGCCCTTCGAATATCCCTGGGCCTATGATTTCTGGAAGCGCCAGCAGCAGCTCCACTGGCTGCCCGAAGAGGTGCCGCTGGGCGAGGATTGCCGCGACTGGGCGCAGAAGCTCTCCGATCACGAGCGCAACCTGCTCACCCAGATCTTCCGCTTCTTCACGCAGGCGGACGTCGAGGTGCAGGATTGCTACCACGAGAAATACGGGCGCGTGTTCAAGCCCACCGAGATCAAGATGATGCTCACCGCCTTCTCCAACATGGAGACGGTGCACATCGCCGCCTACTCGCACCTGCTCGACACGATCGGGATGCCGGAAAGCGAATATTCGGCCTTCCTCCAGTATAAGGAGATGAAGGACAAGCACGATTACCTCAGCACCTTCGGCGTCGACAGCGACGAGGATATCGCCCGCACGCTCGCCATGTTCGGCGGCTTCACGGAAGGGTTGCAGCTGTTCGCCAGCTTCGCGATGCTGATGAACTTCCCGCGCTTCAACAAGATGAAGGGTATGGGCCAGATCGTCACCTGGTCGGTGCGCGACGAGAGCCTGCACTGCGAGGGCATCATCAAGCTGTTCCACGCCTTCGTGAAGGAGCGGGACTGCATGACCCCCGCGGTGCGCGACGACATCATGGATATGTGCCAGAAGACCGTCCGCATCGAGGACGCCTTCATCGACCTGGTGTTTGAGATGGGGCCGGTGAACGGCATGACGCCCAAGGACATCAAGAAATATATCCGCTTCGTCGCCGACTGGCGGCTGGGCCAGCTCGGCCTCAAGCCGATCTACATGATCGAGGAGCACCCGCTGCCGTGGCTGGCGCCGCTGCTCAACGGCGTGGAGCACGCCAACTTCTTCGAGACCCGCGCGACCGAATATTCGAAGGCGGCGACGCGCGGCAACTGGAACGAGGTGTGGGACAGCTTCGATCGCCGCAAGGCCGCCAAGGTCGCGCCGGTGGCGAACGAGGATGCGGGCGAAGAGGGGGATATGTTCTCGCGGGCCGGGGTGGCGGCGGAGTAAGGGCGCTGCTGCCGATTCCCGTCGCCCGCCGGTAAAGGGCCGCCGTCGCCCCTGCGTCGTCTTCGGCGCACCTCCCCTAGCGGGGGAGGGGGGGGTAGGTGGTGGCGGCTATCGCCCCACTTGCGGACATCTCAATGCGCGTTGATGATGCATGAATGGTCCGTAAGATAGCCGCAGTGATCCTCCTCTGTGCTTCCTTGGGAGGCTGCTCGTACAGCTACAATCTGATCGCAGCAGTTCGGAACGGGCACATCGTGATCGAAGTTGATCCTACCTCTTCCCAGCATCCAGCGTGTTTGCGGCGGATTGAAGTGTCAGCCGAAAGCGAACGTGATCCCAATTGGCTGGAAAGCGTCAGCTATGACGATGACTGCGCGAATAAATTCCCGCTGCCATATGGCTATCGTTTGCGTGGTGAGCACCAGACGGAGACTGAGGAAGTAGCGGCGAAACCTTTGCGACGGGGAACGATCTACGAGGTAACAGCAACGACGGGGGCAACCGGATACGGAGGCGGCCGATTTATCGTCCATGCCGATGGAAGGGTTGAAAATCTGCCGCCGGAGCCGCTGCCGTTGGAAACAGGCAACGGCAGCTAACCACCATAGCGGACCATCTCATCCTCCCCGCCGGGTGGAGGATCAGGATGAGCCGATGCGCTCGATCGCGCCGCAGCCTTCCGCTCCCCGCACCCGATGGTTATGATCCCTCCCCTGAGAGTTCAGGCGTGAGGTTGAGGATGAAGCGGATTTCGGGTCTTGCGCTGGCTTCGGCGTCGCTGATCTCGCTCCCCCTCCATGCCGCCGCGCCCGATCCGGCGCCGACGATCGCCACTGATGCGCAGGGCACGACGCTCACCGGCGTGCATCATCTCAACGGCGCGGCGTTCAGCCTGATCGTCACCGACTGGTGGCTGTCCGGCACGATCGCCAACGGCCAGGCGCAGGACGTGCGGCTGATCGTGGAGGTTCACCTTCCCCAATATCCGCTGCTCGATCGCGCCACCGATGCGGCCGGGCGCAAGCTCGACGTCGTGATCCTCAATCGCGGCCCGTCGGCGCGCTGGCGGATGAAGGCGAGCGAGCGCGTCGCCGTGGTGCTGCCGCACGATGTCGCGGAGAAAGCGCGTACGGCCGGTCTCAGCATCACGGTCAGCGGCAAGGATCGCAGCTTCCCGATCAGCGTGCCGGCCGATGCGATGGCGCACTTCCTCGATGCTTATGCGCAGGCCGCCAGCGGTGCCGGCGCGGCGCCTGCTGCGCAGCCTCCGGCATCCGTTCCGCCGCCGCCCTCTACGCCCGTCGTGGAGGCGCCTGCAACGCAAGCACCGGAGCCCGTTCCGACGCCTGCCCCCTCTGCGTCCTCCACGGAGGCCCCGGCGACACAGGTTCCCGCGCCGCAGCCGGCGCCCGTCACACCTCCGGTCGCAGCCTCCGCGCCGCAACCGCCGGCCGCGCCACCGGCCGCCGCACCGCCACTGTCTGACGACGACGATCCCGCGATCACCCCCGTTCCCGATACGCGGGTGCGCCTGCCCGACGGCTCCTTCGCACCGGGGCAGGCACCGGTCGCGTCGCCGCCGCCCTCACCGCCGCCCGCGCCCCCTGCCGCCGCGCCTTCTCCGCCGCCGCCCGCCGCTTCGGCCGAAGACATGCCCGTTCCCGAATCGGGTGGCGGCCATGGCGTCTGGGTGGATTCGCTCGGCATCCAGTTCGTGGCGACATCGTCCGGCGCGATGGTGCTGCTGGTCCGCCCCGGATCGATCGCCGCGAGCAAGGGCATCGAGAGCGGCGATTTCATCGAGGCGGTGGATGGCGTGGCGATCAAGGCGCTCACCGCCCCGCAGATGGCCGCGAAGATCGGCGCGCCGGGCGTGAAGGTGCTGCACATGATCGCCGCGGGCGACGTCAAGATACGCTGATCCCTCCCCGAGAGGGAGGGACGCTACGCAAAGCCACCGGGGGAACAGCCGGCCCGCCGGGTGGCGGCCGGTAACCGGAATCAAAAGGGCGCACCGTGACGACGGCACGCCCTCCTGCGTGACCGACGGCGCTCCCGGGGGGAAAGATGAAAGCGCCGTCGGCTTGGCCAGTCTTCTCCGCCTCCCACCTTGCGTCAGCGTTTCGCGCGTGAAATATTCGCTCGGCTGATCTGAAATATCGCGCATCCTGTGGCGTTCCAAGGTTGTGCGGCGGTGAGTGCGTCCTGCGGCGGGGGCGTTGCGACGCTTCCCTTCGCCCACGTCCTAGTGTAGTATAACAATAATACAGCTACGGAGACGATCATGCACGCCCCTCGTTCGCCCGTTCTGCGCCGCCCCGCCCTCCTGCCGGCGATCGCCCTGCCCGCGATCGCCCTGTCCGTCGCGCTCGCCGGCTGCAGCTTCAAGACGCATGGCGACAATGGCGAGGAAGCCAGCATCACGATCGGCAACAGTTCCGGCGGCGACGCGCAGGCGGGCAATGGCCAGCAAAGCGTATCGATCGACGTGCCGGGCTTCTCGGCCAAGGTGAAGGTGCCCGATCTCGACATCGGCGGCGATACCAAAATCGAGGACATGCCGCTCTATCCGGGCACCAAGGTCAACGGCGTGAACATCACCGCGCAGGACGGCGATGCCGACCAGGACAGCAAGGGCAACGTCACCATGGCCTTCACCGCGCCGGCCGATACGGGGAAGGTGATCGCCTGGTACAAGGATCAGGCGGGCAAGCACGGCTGGCAGGCGGTGCCCGCCACCGGCGAGAACCAGTTCGAGGCGACCAAGCAGGAAGACGGCCACGCGCCGACTCACTTCGCGCTGCAGATCGCATCGGCTACAGGAGGCAGCAGCGGCCGCTTCATCGTGACCGGAAGATAGGGCCGGAAGAGAGGGGCGGTGCGCCCCTGACAGGGAGGGGTAATGGACCATCATCCGATGCTGGACGGGCTGCCGATCGAGATCGTGCTGCTCGCCGCCACCATGATCCTCGCGATCGTCAACCTGTTCTGGGCGGCGAACGCGCGGACCAAGCAGTACGGCACCAAGTGGAATGTCGGCGCGCGCGACGAGCAGTTGCCGCCGATCGAGCCGCTGCCCGGCCGCCTGCTGCGGGCGCAGGCGAACCTGATGGAGACGCTGCCGCTGTTCGCCGCCGCCGTGCTCGCCGCGACCGCCGTCGGCCGGCTCGGTCAGCTCACCGCATGGGGCGCGCATCTCTATTTCTTCGGGCGGTTGATCTACCTGCCGCTCTACGCGATGGGCACGCCGGTGATCCGCACGGTGGTGTGGATGATCGCGATGGCCGGCCTGCTGATGGTGATCGCCGGCATCTTCTGCCGCTAAACCCGACATTCCCGGCCGGCTTGACGCTTCACCCGCGCGATCAATCCGGCTAGGACACGTCGCATGGCAAGATCGAGCCGCCCGCCGCGGCCCTTCTTCGACGACAAGAACCGCGCCTTCTGGCTGCTGCAGTCGGCCGGATGGATGGGCTATTTCCTGCTTCGCTCGCTGGGCGGCGTGGCCAACAACATGGGCCTGCTGTTCATCGTGCCGACCGCGCTGGCGACGGCGACGGGATATTCGCTCACCCTGTTGATGGGCGCCGCCTTCCGCCGGCTGATGACCGCAAAGCCATTCTGGACGTGGTCGGTCTCGATCACATTGCTGCTGATCGCGTCGGCCGCCTTCTCGACCATCGAGGTATGGGCGCATGCCACCTTCTACCGCCCCGGCACCGTGCCGGAGGGCGCGCAGTTCCTCGGCGCCATCCTGCTCGATTTCGCGGTGCTGGCGGCGTGGGCGGCGCTCTATTACGCGATCAACTTCTTCCTGAAGCTCGAAGCGCAGACCGACGCGCTGCAGAAGCTGGAGGTGCAGGCGGCGACCGCGCAGCTCGCCATGCTGCGTTACCAGCTCAACCCGCATTTCCTGTTCAACACGCTGAATTCGATCTCGACGCTGGTGCTTCTGAAGCAGACCGAGCGGGCGAATTTCATGCTCTCTCGCCTCTCGGGCTTTCTGCGCTATACTCTCATCAACGAGCCGACCGCGCAGGTGACGCTGGAGCAGGAGGTGGAGACGCTGAAGCTCTATCTCGAGATCGAGAAGATGCGGTTCGAGGACCGCCTGCGGCCGCATTTCGATATCGATCCGGCCGCCGCCGGCGTCCGCCTGCCATCGCTGCTGCTGCAGCCGCTGGTCGAGAATGCGATCAAATATGCCGTTACGCCCCAGGAACAAGGCGCGGATATCGCCGTTACCGCTCGATTGATCGGGGATCGCGTGCAGATCGGCGTGACCGATACGGGTCCGGGCTTGAATGAGGTGCAGCCGAGGGACACATTTTCCACGGGTGTGGGCCTCGCGAACATCCGTGACCGTCTCGTGCAGGCTTATGGCACGCGGCAGCGTTTCGAGGCTCAGCCCGGAGTAACTGGTGGCTTTGCTGTGACGATAGAGGTTCCATACGAGACGGAGCCCAAGGAGTTGGCATGACGATACGAACGATCCTGGTGGACGACGAGCCGCTGGCGATCCAGGGGCTGCAACTGAGGCTGCAGCGCCATGACGATGTCGAGATCATCGATACCTGCCTGAACGGGCGCGAGGCGATCCGTTCGATCAAGACCCACAAACCCGACCTTGTCTTCCTCGACATCCAGATGCCCGGCTTCGACGGCTTCTCGGTGATCCAGGGGCTGATGGAGGTCGAGCCGCCGCTGTTCGTGTTCGTGACGGCCTATTCCGATCACGCGATCCGCGCCTTCGAGGCGCAGGCGACCGATTATCTGATGAAGCCGGTGGAGGAGGACCGCCTCGCCGACACGCTGGAGCGCGTCCGCCAGCGCCTCGCCGAGCGCAAGGGCGTGGAGGAGGCCGGCCGCCTCAAGGAAGCGCTCGCCGAGCACGCGCCGGAAGCCGCCGAGGCGATGGAGGACGGCGGCGTCGACGACGGCCCCTCGTCCAGCCGCTACGAGAAGCTGATCAATATCAAGGATCGCGGCCAGATCTTCCGCGTCGACGTCGACAGTATCGAGCGGATCGACGCCGCCGGCGATTACATGTGCATCTACACCGGCGACAATACGCTGATCCTGCGCGAGACGATGAAGTTTCTGGAGAAGCGGCTCGATCCGCGCCGTTTCCAGCGCGTCCACCGCTCGACCATCGTGAACCTCGATCTGGTGCGCCAGGTGAAGCCGCACACCAACGGCGAGTGCTTCCTGGTGCTGGAATCGGGCGCGCAGGTGAAGGTGTCGCGTTCGTACAAGGATGTGGTCGCGCGATTCGTCCACTGATCCCGTCGATCCTCCCCCGCGGGGGAGGATCGCTTGCCCCGTCGCGATGAAGCGGTCTAACGGGGCATATCGCCCGGCAGGATCTCCCCCGTCGGGGGCATGATCTCAGGGTAGCTATGTCCGCCATTCCCCCCGAGGCCCGCGAGGCCATGGCCCTCGCCCGCAGCGGCGATCTCGCCGCCGCCGTCGAACGCGGGGAAGTCGCGATCCAGCGCGCGCCGCAGGATCCGGGGCTGCGCATGTTCGTCGGGATGCTCCACGCCCGCCAGCTCGATCTCGGCCGCGCGGCCGAACATCTCGGCGTCGCCGTGGAGCTGACCCCGCACGATCCCCTGCCACGGCTGGAACTGATCCGCACCCTGATCGGCGCCGACCGGCTGGAGGAGGCCGAGCGGGAGATCGGCGCGGCGGCCATGACCGGCCCCGCCGCGCACGAGCTGCGGCGGCTGCGCGCAATGCTCCATCGCCGTCGCGGCGACCATGTCGAGGCGGTGGACCTCTTCGCCGCGATCACCGCCGCCAACCCCGCCGATTTCGAGAGCTTCGAGAATCTCGGCCTCTGCCTGCTGGCGCTGGACCGCCCGGCCGCCGCCGCCGATGCGCTGGCCCGTGCGCTTGCGCTCCGCCCCGCGCAGCTCGGTATCCGGACCAGGCTGGCGGAGGCGCGGGTCGCGGCCGGGGATGGCGAGGCGATGCTAGCCGCGACCCGCGAAGAGGCGGCCCGCAACCCGGCCGACGCGCACCTGCCGCTGACGATCGCGCGGCTGGAGGATCTGCTCGGTCGGCCTCAGGCGGCGGAAGTCGCACTGCGCGACGCGCTGGCCATCGAACCGGACAATGCCGAGGCGCTGTCCGCCATCGCGGAACTGCTGGAACGCGACAACAAGCTCGACGAGCTGGGCGACGTGCTTGACAGGATCGAGGCGGCCGGTGCGCCGCCGCCGCCCGTCATCATGCTGCGCGCCCGCTGGCTCGGCCGCAAGGGCCGCTACGAGGAGGCGCGGCAGTGCATCCTCTCGTCCCCCGAATCGGTCGTGCCGGGAACGCGCGCGCAGCTCTACGGCCAGTTCAGCGATCGCCTCGGCGACACCGACTCCGCCTTCGCCGCCTATGCCGAGATGAACCGCATCGATGCGATGGACACGATCGATGCCGGCCGCGCTGCCAAGGAGCATCGCGACATCGTCGCCGGCCTCGCCGCGATCACCACGCCGGGCTGGTATGCCGGCTGGACGAAGGCGCGGCCCTCGCCGGGGCGCAGGGCGCCGGCCTTCATCTTCGGCTTCCCACGATCGGGCACGACCCTGCTCGACACGGTGCTGATGGGCCATCCCGGCGTCTGCGTGCTGGAAGAGGAGCTGATGCTCCAGAAGACCTGGATCCAGATGGGATCGGCCAGCAGCCTCGCCGATCTCGACCAGGCGGGGATCGACGCGCTGCGGGACCGCTATTTCACGGAGGCCGACGCGCTGGCCCCCGATGCCGGCGACCGGCTGATCGTCGACAAATTGCCGCTGGGCGCGATCAACACCGCGCTCGTCCACCGCATCTTCCCCGACGCGCGCATCGTCTTCGTGGCGCGCCACCCCTGCGACGTGGTGCTGAGCTGCTTCATGACCCGCTTCGCGGCGCGCGGCATGACCAACTTCCTCGATCTGGAGGATACGGCGCGCTTCTACGCGCAGGTGGTCGGTTACTGGCATCAGGCCCGCGCGGTGTTCCCGCTCGCCGTCCACGATCTGCGCTACGAGCGGATGATCGAGGATGTCGAGGGGACGATGCGCCCGCTGGCCGCCTTCCTGGGGCTGGAGTGGGATCCGCGCCTGCTCGACCATGTCGCCACCGCGAAGAGCCGTTCCTACATCGCGACGCCGAGCTACGCGCAGGTCGCCGAGCCGATCTACACGCGCGCACGCGGCCGCTGGGAGCGGTATCGCACGCATATGGAACCGGTGCTGCCGATTCTCGCGCCCCTGGCGGAGCGGATGGACTACGCGATCTGACGCGGGGGTTGCTCGCGCGATCCGACAGGTTCGTCGCGGGGCAGGCAGGTTGATCGTGCCGGGAGTCGCCCCGGTCACGCGCGGCTTTCGCGATGACCGCTCTCATGGCCCTGTCCGCCCGAGGCCGTCCATCGGGCGGGAGCATCGGGGAGCGAAGTCATGATCTTTCACGTGTCGATCGCCGCCGTCGAGCCGCGCCGCGTCGCGGGCGTGCTGGCGGAATTGTGGGGCGGCACCGCCGCGCCCTTCCCGCCCGTTTCGGACGACGGCTGGATCGTCTTCGCCGACGACGATCGCGGATCGGCGATCGAGGTCTATCCGGAAGGCGTCGTGCTGCGCGAGGTGGATGGCGACGCCGATGCGGTGGGGATCAAGCTGCCCGGCATCGGCCTCACCTCCACCCACATCGCGATCGCGACGGTGCTCGATCATGCCGACGTGATGCGGATCGCACTCCGCGAGGGCTGGCCCGCCAAATATCGCAAGCGCGGCGGCGTGTTCGGCGTGATCGAGCTGTGGATCGAAGGATCGGTGCTGGTCGAGGTGATGACTGCCGAGATGCAGGCCGAATATCGCGCCGGCATGAGCTCCGCAAACTGGCTGCAGATGCTCGCCTCGATGCGGATGGCGGCGTGACCGTACATCCTCCCTGCGCGAAGCATGGGGAGGATCAGGCCGCCTTGAACGCCATGGCGACACCGTTCATGCAGTAACGCAGGCCGGTCGGCTGCGGGCCGTCGTTGAAGACGTGGCCGAGGTGGCCGGCGCAGCGCGCGCAATGCACTT
This sequence comes from Sphingomonas oryzagri, assembly GCF_029906645.1. NCBI lineage: Bacteria > Pseudomonadati > Pseudomonadota > Alphaproteobacteria > Sphingomonadales > Sphingomonadaceae > Sphingomonas > Sphingomonas oryzagri. The sequence continues at coordinate 64,664 of NZ_JARYGZ010000004.1, read as the reverse complement.
CGATGCGCTCCTCGCCGAGCGACGTGTCGCTGCGCTCGCCGATCGCATGGGGCAGATGATCCCAGAAGCTCGGCCAGCCGGTGCCGCTGTCGAACTTGCGGGTCGAGGAGAAGAGCGGCAGCGCGCAACCGGCGCAGACGAACACGCCCTTGCGATGCTCGCTGTTGAGCGGGCTGGTATAGGGAAACTCCGTCGCCGCCTGCCGCAGCACCTTGTAGGCCTGCGGGCTGAGCCGCTTGCGCCATTCGGCATCGGTCAGCTGGAACGGCGCGGGCGTGGCGGCGACGGCGGCCGCGTCGCCATCGCCCGCCATCCGCCAGGCGAGCGCCGCGACCGCGCACCCGGCACCGAGACCCAGCAATGCGCGGCGATCGAGAAGGGGCGTGCTCATGCCGGGTAATACGCTCCGGATTGCCCGGCGGTTACAGCGTTGACGGCCGCCACGATCTGCGCCTAGCCTTCGTCATCCCGTTGCGTCTGCGTGATTTCTCGAACGCTTACAGGGGACAATCACCATGAAGAGGATGCTGCTCGCCGGTTTCGCCGGCTCCCTCGCGCTCGCCGTGCCCGCGAACGCCGCAAGTCCGTTCGACGGCACGTGGAAGGGGGACGTCGCCAGTGCCAAGCTGCCCGAAAAGCCCGACGTCTTCCTGCTCCAGAACGGCGTCTACACCTGCAAGACCTGCGTGCCGGCCTACAGCGTGAAGGCCGATGGCGCCTTCCACCCGATCAAGGGCCAGCCCTATTTCGACGCGGCCTCGGTCAAGGTCGTGGACGCGCACACCACGATCGAGACGCACAGGAAGAAGGGCAAGGTGATGAACACGGTCACCGCCACCGTCACCCCCGACGGCAAGACCGTGCACTTCGTGTTCAAGGACATGAGCGCCCCCAACGGCAAGGTGGTGGAGGTGAAGGGTAGCCAGACGCTCGTCGCGCCCGGCCCCAAGGGATCGCACGCCAGCTCCGGCACCTGGAAGAACGACAAGGTCGAGTCGGTGTCCGACGCCGGCATCACCATGATGCTGAAGGACGACGGCAAGAGCTTCACCATGACGACGCCCGCCGCGATCAGCTACACGGCCGCCTATGGCGGGCCGGCGGTGCCGATCAAGGGCGACCATGGCGGCACTTACGCCAAGGTGGCCAAGCCCGACGCGCACACCATCGTCGAGACCGACGTGCGCGGCGGCAAGACGGTCGGCGTCTACACGATGAAGATCGTGAGCGACGGCGTGATGGCCATCACCAGCGAGGACACGCTGCGCGGCACCAGGACGGAATTCACCGCGAAACGCCAGTAATCCTCGCCAAGCGCCCTTCCTTGCGGCACTTTGTGCGCGCCCGGCGTTGTGACGGCACGCACGGGACTAACAAGGGAGGGCGTCATGGTCCGGATCGTGATCGGCAGCGTGGTGGGCGGGCTCGTCCAGTTCTTCGTGGGCTTCCTGTTCTGGGGGACGCCGCTGTCCAGCCTCGTCTTCACCAAGATGCCGGATGCGCAGGTGGCCGCGGTGCAGACCGCGCTCGCCCAGAACATGACGGCGACCGGCACCGGCACCTATTTCGTGCCCTGGCCGGAAACCGCGCAGGGGCTGATCCTGCACGGGCGCGGGCCGGTGGCGCTGGTCTTCTTCAACACCCACGGCTTCCCGCTGATGGTGCCGGGCGCGCTGATCGGGGGGCTGGTGCTGTCGGTGATCTCGATGCTGCTGATCGGGCTTGCGCTGCACACCGTGGCGGCACGGGTGGACGATTTCGCCAGCCGGATGAAGATCGTGCTGTTCGCCAGCCTCGGCGTCACGCTCTACGCGATCCTCGGCCAGCCGACCTACAATTTCTACATGCCGTGGGGCTATTGGGTCTACCTTGCCCTCTCGCTGATCGTCGGCTTCGCCGCCGGCGGCTTCGTGCTGGCGAAATGGTTCGTGCCCCACGCCGCGCCGAAGGCGACGGGCGCGACGCTGCACTGACCCTCATCCTCCCCATCTGCGATGGGGAGGATTTACAGCAGCGCCAGGAACCGGGCGGCGGCGCGGAAGTCGCGCCTTTTGTCCTCGCGGGCGGTGGTGGCGAGCGTGTCCTCGCCCCATTGCTCGGCCTGCCACAGATCGTCGAGCTCGGCAGCTTGCCACGCATCTTCCTCGGTCATCGCGCCCTCGGCCAGCGCCAGCGCGAGGACGAGCGAGCCGGACAATGTGACCAGCGGCGAGAGACCGGCGAGATGGAAGGCGTCGCGCGAGGCCACGGCGGCCGACAGGCGCGCCACCGTCTCGGCGGGCTGGTCGACATGGGTGATCCCCGCGGTCACCACGAAGTCCACGTCGTAGCGCCCCCGCGCCCAGTCGAGCGGCGGATCCCACGCCTCGCCCTGCAGGCCGGTCAGCTCGGTCGGGTGATCGGCGCGGTAGCAGAGCAGATCGCCCTGCGCATAGCGCGCGAGGCCGGTGGCGAAGGTCGCGGTATCGGGCGCGATGCGGTCGATCGCCGCGTTGGCGAGGCCGGTGAGCGGCATCGTGCGCGGATCGATCGTGCCGTCCACCACGCGCCACTCCTCGGCGATCGCGGCGGCGAGACTGTCGGTCGGCGCGATCAGATCGGCACGCGCCGGGGTCTTGAGCATGCGCCCGTCGAGGCGGATACCGCGATCCTCGACCGTCACGTCCTTCCAGAAGCGTTTTGCTGCGATCATCGCGGCGTCCGCCACTTGCGAGCGAGGATCTTGGGCACGACGATCAGGTCGATCAGCCCCATCACGATCAGCACGCCGCCGAAGCCGTAATGGCCGGCAATGCTGCCGCCGAGCGCCAGCCACAGCCCGAAGCCGCAGAGGATCGCGCCGGCCACGCGCAGGCCGAGCAGGATGCCGAGGCGGTCGCGCGCCTGCTTGTCGGGATCGGGATCGGTCATGCGGTCTCCAATGTGCAGAGCGCGGGCAGATCGGACGGGTGCATCGCCACCGCATCGGCGCCCTCGCGCAGCAGTTCGTCGGCCTCATGATAGCCCCACGCCACACCGATCGCGCGGACACCGGCATTGTGCGCCATCTGGATGTCGTAGCTGGTGTCGCCGATCATCACGGTGGTGAAGGGTTCGGCGCCGGCATCGGCCATGCATTGCTCGATCATCGAGGGATGCGGCTTGGAGGGGTGGCGGTCGGCCGTCTGCAACGAGACGAAATGGTGCGCGAGGCCGTGATGCTCCAGCACCAGCCGGAGGCCGCGATCGGATTTGCCGGTGGCGACGCCGAGCAGCCAGCCCTCCGCCTCCAGCCTCGCCAGCACCTGCGGGATGCCCTCGTAGAGCTGCTCCTCGACCCGCCCCTCGGCGCGCATCCGGTGGAAGGTGCGCTTGTAGGCATCAGCGAGCGCATCATGGTCTTGGCCGGGCGCGAGTACCTGCATCACCTGCGGCAGGCTCAGCCCGACAATTCGCCGGATCGCGGCGCGGCCCGGTGCGACGAGACCAGCCTCGGCGAAACACTCCTCCATGGCGACGCAGATGTTCGCCTGGCTGTCGATCAGCGTCCCGTCGCAATCGAAGATGGCGAGGCGGTTCAATTGCGGCCCCGGCCCCGACGCTCGCCCTTGCGCTCCTTGCGGCGGTCCTTGGCGGCGTGGGCGGCGGCGCGGCGCTTGCCTTCGGGGGTTTCGGAGAATTTCACCTCGTCGAGCGGCAGCGCGTCGCCGTCCGCCTCGTCGAAACCGAGATGCGCGAGACTCTCGGCGAAATGCGTCGGCAGTTCGGCGCGCACGTCGATGCGCTCGCCATCCGGGTGATCGATGCGGATGCGCCGCGCGTGGAGGTGCATCTTGCGGCTGATCCCGCCGGTCAGGAATGCCTCCGGCCCGCCATATTTGCCGTCGCCGACGATGGGATGGCCAATCGCCGCCATGTGGACGCGCAGCTGGTGGGTGCGGCCAGTGAGCGGCTGCAGCTCGACGAAGGCGGCGCGGTTACCGGCGCGCTCGATCACGCGGTAGCGCGAGCGGGACGGCGCACCCTCCTTCTCGTCTACATACATCTTCTCGCCGCCGGTGCCGGGCTGCTTGGCGAGCGGCAGGTCGATCAGCCCCTCCTCGATCGAGGGGACGCCGGCGATGATCGCCCAATAGACCTTGCGCGCGGTGCGGCTGGAAAAGCTCTTCGAGAAGAAGGCGGCGGCCCGCGCATTGCGCGCCACCAGCAAGGCGCCCGACGTATCCTTGTCGAGCCGGTGGACCAGCTTGGGCCGGCCCTCGCTCTCATATTCCAGCGCGTCGAGCAGGCCGTCGACATGCCGCTCGGTCTTGGTGCCGCCCTGCGTGGCGAGGCCGGGCGGCTTGTTGAGGACGAGCGCTGCGGCGTCCTTGTGGATGACGAGGCTCTGGGCGAAGTCGATCTCGTCCTCGCTCAGCGGCTTGCGCACGCGCTGCGGCTTGGCCTTGTCCGGCGCGGGCGCCTCCAGCGGGGGGACGCGGATGATCTGACCGGCCTCGATCCGGTCGCCCGGCGTCGCGCGCTTGCCGTCGACGCGCAGCTGCCCGGTGCGCGCCCAGCGCGACACGACGTTGAAGCTCGCGTCGGGCATGTGCCGCTTGAACCAGCGATCGAGGCGGATGCCGTCATCATCGGGCGCGACGGTGAACTGGCGAACATCTTCGGTCATGCGGGCGCTCCCATGCGCGAAAGCCAGAGGCCGGCGAACAGCAGCAGGATCGCGAGCACCGCCGAGCTGGTGACGTAGAGGATCGCCGTGGCCCAATCGCCGCGTTCGATCATCATCGCGGCCTCCAGGCTGAAGGTGGAAAAGGTGGTGTAGCCGCCGAGTACGCCGACGCCGACCAGCAGGCGCCAGGCTTCGCTGGACGGCGGCGTGAAGCGCGCGAGGCCGCCGACGAGCAGCCCCATGAACAGACCGCCGGACACATTGATGAACCAGGTTCCCCACGGGAATCCCGGCCCGAGCAGCGCGAGGCTGAGCCTGCCCACCTGAAAGCGGATGCCGGCGCCGATCGCGCCGCCGATCATGACGAAGAGAAGCGGCATGGGGGTGCCTTAGAGCAGCCTTCGGCAAGGCGCCAGACTCCCCTCCCTGGAAGGGAGGGGTCAGGGGGTGGGTTCGCTCGTGGCGGACGTCAGCGTGATCCGGAGCGGAACCCACCCCTAGCCCCTCCCTTTCAGGGAGGGGAACAGCGCCTTACCCCCCGTTGGTCCAGATATAGTCCACCGGGGTCGCGCCGTTCGCGGCCGGGCCGACGATGATGTAGAATGACTGCGCGCCCTTGTCCCCGGCCAGGTTCCAGTCGCCATTCTTGTCGTCGCGGCCGGTGGAATAGCCCGCCGCCTGCGCCTTGGCCGTGTACCAGCCCATCACCTGCCCGCGATCGCCCGGCACGGTGAAGCTCACCACGCGGGCCTGGCAGCCGCCGTCATGACCGGCCGCTTCCTGCAGGCGCGCGGAGGGGTGCATCGGCAGCTCGCCCGGCAGCTTCGCCGCCCAGCCGTTGGAATATTGGAGGCCGCCGAGGCATCCGCCGGATTCGGCGCCGCCGTCCTCACTTGCCGTCGGCAAGGCGGACTGGCCATCCTTCTGGCGCTGCGCGGCCTGCGCCATCGTCACCGTGCCGGCGCGGTCGCCGGGCTGATGCTTGCTTCCGGCTTTCGCGGGATCGACCCTAATGTCGGCGGCCAGCGCCTTGTTGGCGGGCGTATCGGCCACCACCGCGCCGTTGACGAGCTGCTCGTCCATCGCATCGAGGCTGTTGGCGGCGGGCTTCGGCTTGTCGCAGGCGGACAGCAAGGCGAGCGCCGAAAGCGCGGCAAGGGTGAAGCGCATGGTGGACCGTCCCGTCATCATCGCCTTGCCGTAGCCGATCGAGGCGGCGCCCACCGCAGCCGCGTCGCCACGCCTGTCCCGAAATGGCATGGCGGGAGAAGGGCTTGGCAGCGCCTCCGTTCGGCGCACGGTACGTCGCAAACGATATCATGCTTAACGGTTTCTTTACCGCCTAAAGTCTCATTCCTTTCACGTGACCACCGATAGCGTGGAGCGTGGAAAGGACCGCATGTCGTCGATCGCGCAAAGCCTGATGACCTTCTCGGCGCTCCCCCTCGCCATCGCGGCGACGGGGGTGTTGGCGGTCGCGGCGATCCTGCTGTTCATCTACAACAGCCGCACGCTGCTGGGCCTGAAGCGGGACGCCCGCGTGGTGCTCGCAGGACTCAGCGACGGTATTGTCCTGCTTTCCGAAAAGCCCGACCGCGCCTACTGCAACCCGGCCGCCGAGACCATGCTCGGCCTCGATCCCGAACCCGATATGCCGCCCGGCTATCACCGCGTCGCCCGATCGCGCCTGCTCGGCGAGGTCTGCGCCGCCGCCGCCGCCTCGCGCCGGGGCGACACGCTGCCGGCGATGGAACTGGTCGATGCGTCGGGCCGCTTCCGCTCGTGGCGCCAGTCGCTCATCCACGCGCAGGTCGCCGGCACCAGCGTGATCGGCATCGTCCTGCAGGACCGGACCGAGGTCCACACCCTTTCCCACCTGCTGGAAGAAAGCCGCAGGCGCGATCCGCTGACCGGCCTCGCCACGCCGGAGCTGCTGCACGATCGCACGGGGCAGGCGCTGGAGACGGCGGCGCGCACGATGATGGCGGTCGCCATGGTCGTCATCGAGGTCGACCAGTTCGAGGAGATTTTCGAGGAGCGCGGCTGGGCGCCGGCCTCCGAGCTGCTGATCGAGGCCGCGATGCACGTCTCGTCCTCGGTCCGCGCGATGGACCTGATGGCGCGCGTCGGCCAGAATCGCTTTGCGGTGATCGTGTCGCTGGGCGATTCCGCCAGCTTGCCGGGCGCGGCCGAGCGCTTCCTCAATGCGATGCGCTTCGCCTTCCAGAGCCCGTCGGGCCTGCCCGTCACCATCACCGGATCGATCGGCATCGCGCGTGCCGGCATGGACGGCTCGACCTCGCTGCGCCTGCTGGAGCGCGCGACGCAGGCCTGCGCGCGGGCGCGGGCGGACGGCGGCGATCGCTGCCGCTTCTACGATCCCGCCTCCGACATCGATCCCACCCCGTCCGACCAAGGGCTGATCGCGGAGATTCGCGGCGGGCTGGAGCAGGGCCGCTTCGCCATGCGCTACCAGCCGATCGTCGCGCTCGGATCGCGCCAGATCGTCGGCTACGAGGCGCTGATGCGCTGGCGCCACCCGGTGCGCGGCGAGGTCTCCCCCGCCGAGTTCATCGCCGTCGCCGAGAAATCCGGCATGATCCATGCGCTCGGCGACTTCGCGCTGATCCAGTCCTGCCTCGATGCCGCGACCTGGCCGCACGCGCTGCAGGTGTCGGTCAACATGTCGGTGGTCGAGCTGCTCGAAAGCGACGCGCCGCGCCGGATCATGGCCGCGCTCGCCGGGGCCGAGATGGCGCCGCATCGCCTGCGCATCGAGATCACCGAGACCGCGCGCATCCCCGATCTCGGACGCCTCCGCACCGCGATCGACGAGATCCGGACGCTCGGCGTCACGGTGGCGCTAGACGATTTCGGGACGGGCCATTCGAGCCTCACCCACCTCCAGTCGCTGAGCTTCGACTGCCTGAAGATCGACCATCGCTTCGTGCAGGATCTCGCCACCCCGCGCACCGCCTCGATGATCCGGATGCTCGTCACCTATGCGCGCCAGATCGGCGTGATGGTGGTGGCCGAAGGCGTCGAGACCGAGGCACAGGCGACCCAGCTCGCCGCGATGGGCTGCACCCACGCGCAGGGCTGGCTGTTCGGCCGCCCGATGCTCGCCGCCGAGCTGCCCGGCTGGGAAGCGCTGGCGAGTTGAGCGGAGCCGCTACGGCCGCGCGATCACCGCGCGCCCGTCCCATTCCGCCGCGCGCGCCGCGACCAGCTCGTACAGATCCTTGATCCCGGCATAATCGGAATACAGCTCGATCATCCCGCCGGTGTCGGCGCGCGCGTCCATATAGGCGGTTCGGCCGTCGGGCTGGCCGAAGAGCATCGCCGCCGGATGCCCCAGCGCCTCGTGCCGCGCCACCGCGCCCTCGAAATCGCGGCACAGGATGGCGACGTGGTGGAAGCCCTCCTCCCCCGGCGCATAGACGTCGCGATAGGCGGACGGCCCGTCGCTCAGCTGCTGGATCAGCTCGATCTGGATGTCGCCGGCATGGGCGAGCGCCGCCGACAGCGCGATGCGCCCTTCGGTGCCGCGATGGATCATCGGCATCTCGATGCCTTCGAGCAGCACGAACGGCCCGATGTTCAGTGCCGCGCTCCACCGCAGGGCGGCCGCTTCGATGTCGTTCACGATGTAGGCGTTCTGGACGATCCGCTCATACGGCATCGCCATCGGCATCCTCCTGCACCCGGATGCCGCGCGATTCGAGTTCGTGGCGAACGATCTTCCAGCCTTCGTCCGTCCGCTTCATGTCGGTATTGTAGGTCGCCCAGAGCGTCAGCGTGCGCTTCGGCGCGTCCTTCATGAAGTGGAGCGCCTGCACGTCGGTGCGGCAATGCGCGGTGTCGCCGTCGATCGTCGCCAGCTGCGGCCCCAGCATATGCTGGGTCGGGCCGAACGCCTTCAGCGCCTCCTCGACATAGGCGACCCACGCGTCGCGGCCCCGGACGGTCTGGTCGCCGAAGCCGACGATCTCGACATTCTCGTCGAATACCGAGGCGTAGAGCGCGAGGTCGCGCTGGTCGACGCCCTTGGCATAGGTCAGCATGACATCGGTCAGCGCGATCCGATCGGCCACATAGTCCATGATCCTGCTCCTTGATGTTTGGGGGAGCGTGACAAGGCACGGGCGCCCCCACAATTATCAAAGAGGCCAGTCTTTCGGACCGCCATTTCGCCGAAAGTCTAAGCGCCGGCCGCTAACCATTCCACGCCACCCGCCCCGCCGCCGGGCGATTCGCGGAAACGGGGCCGCACGCCCGCAACTTCTCACAAATCGCTGATTTACCGATATATTTTCGATCATTCCGATTTGATCGACGGCGCCAGGGGCAAGAATAACGACCACTTCCGCCAGAAGTTTAGGCACCGCCCCCAGCGTTAACCACGTAATAACCACCTCCCTTTAGACCTGACGGGGATCAGGAATATTGATCGGTACTGGAGACACCCATGACGGTAATCAATTCCAACTCGGCGGCCCTGCGCGCCCAGAACGGGACGCGGCTGGCGAACCAGCAGCTGCAGACCGCCATGGCGCGCCTGTCGTCGGGCAATCGCATCAACACCGCGTCGGACGACGCCGCCGGCCTCGCCATCTCGAACTCGATGACGTCGCAGATCAACGGCATGAACCAGGCGATCTCTAACGCCAATGACGGCGTATCGATGGCCCAGACCGCCGACGGCGCGCTGAGCGAAGTCACCAACATGCTGCAACGCATCCGCGAACTCGCGGTGCAGTCCGCCTCGGGCACCTACAGCGACGACGACCGCACCAACATGCAGGCGGAAGTCGGGCTGCTGACCCAGCAGATCACCAACACGCTGACCAGCAGCAACTTCAACGGCGTGAACCTGTTCGACGGTTCGGCCGGCGGCGGCACCGGCGTCGTCTCGATCCAGGTCGGCGCCGATTCCGGCGACACGATCGACATGGACTTCGGCGCGATCACCGACACGACCACCGCCACCTCGGTCGCCACTGTCGCCGATGCCAACACGGCGCTCGGTACGGTGGACGACCAGCTCAAGGTGGTCGACAACGCCCGCGCCAAGCTGGGTGCCGCCGAGAGCCGCATGAACTCGGTGGTCAACTCGCTGACCGACAACGTCACCAACATGACCGACGCCCGTTCGCGCATCTCCGACACGGATTTCTCGGTCGAGACCACCAACCTCGCCAAGGCGCAGATCCTGAACCAGGCCGCCACCGCGATGCTCGCCCAGGCGAACCAGTCGGCCCAGGGCGTGATGAAGCTGCTCGGCGGCTAAGCCCGCTTTCGCAGTAGCGGCCCAACCAGTACCGATCGGCCGGCGCGGATGCCTTCGGGCGTCCCGCCGGCTCGTCGCGCGCAGCCTGCCCCGCAACCTCTCGCCCTCCCGGCCGTTACGCGATCCTACGCGTATGATCAGGGAGACCCCAATGCACCGCCGCATCCTTCTCGCCGCCGCCGCAGCCCTCGCGCTCGCCGCCTGCAGCCAGAAGACGGGCGACGCCGCCGCCGATACCGCGAACTCCGCGATGAACGACGCCGCGGCCGACACCAACGCCACCCTTTCGGCCACCGACAACGCCGCCGACGCCGCGCAGCCCGGACTGAGCCAGGCGGGCAACGCGATCGACAATGCGGCCGACGCCACCGGCAACGCCTTCTCCGCCGCCGCCAACAGTGTCGACAACGCCACACACTGAGCGATAATTATCCTATTCGGTTAAATATCGCTGTCCTACAACCCCATCCATGCGATAGATGGGCGGGATGGTCCACGCTCCCCACGACAAGGCCGTCACCCGCAGCGGCCAGCCCCGACGCCGTGCGCCCCGCGCACACCGGCCCGTCACCATCACCCCCGACATGCTGGAGGGGGCGCCGGATTTCGCGCCCGCACCGCGCGGCGCGTCGCGCTACGACGGCTGGACGCCCGACCGACAGCGCGCCTTCGTCAAGGCGCTGGCCGAGACCGGCTGCGTCACGCGCGCCTGCGCGTGGATCGGCATGAGCACGGTGGGCGCCTACCTGCTGCGCAAGGGTACGGGCGCCGAGGCCTTCGCGAAGGCGTGGGACGACGCGCTGGCGGTCGGCACCGAGCGCCTCGCCGACATCGCCTATGAACGCGCCGTCTACGGCGTGCCCGTCCCGGTGTTCCACAAGGGCGAGCAGGTCGGCGAGAAGCGGTGGTATAACGACCGCCTGCTGATGTGGGTGATGCGCCACGCCGACCGCGAACGCTATGACGACGCCCCCAAGGGCAATCGCGTCCCCCCGCACATCCGCAAGGCGCTGCGGGCGGAATGGGAGCTCGAGCGGGCGGAGCAGGACGCGCGACGCCGCGTGGAGGAGGACGAAACCGAGGCGCGGGCGCAGGATGCACTGATCGCGACGCTGCGCGCGATGCGCGAGCGGATGACCGCGCCGCCCGGCGAGGGATCGAGCCCTGCCGAAGTCGCCGCCTGGCTGCTGTACGACACTCCGGATGGGGAGTCCGCCTCCCCGCCCGATCCGTTCCCGCTGACGCCGGCCGAACGCCGCGCCGAAATAGAGGCGGCGTGGGCTGAGCGCCGCCGCCAGCGCGATCTCGCGGAACGGGCGGACATATGGGCGACCGGCAACCCGCTGGACGCGGAGAGCAACGCCGCAGCGCACTGGCGGGCGATGAGCGACGCGGGGCTGATCGGGGGCGATGCGGAGGATGATTAGGAGTAAGCCGCACGTCTTTCCCCCAATCGTCATTGCGAGCCGCGAAGCGGCATGGCAATCCACATGCCACAACGCCGCCTCGCCGTCGTGCCCCATGAAGAGGCCCCCCGCCGCCCTCCACGGGTAGATTGCTTCGCCACGCTCGCAATGACAGGCTAGCGCATATGAAGCAGCCCGCCGTCTACATCATGGCCTCGCGCAAGAGCGGCACCCTCTACACCGGCGTCACCTCGAACCTCCCCCAGCGCGTCTGGCAGCATCGAGAAGGCACCGCCGACGGTTTCACGAAGCGCTACGGCTGCACGCTGCTCGTCTGGTTCGAACCGCACGCCACAATGGAAAGCGCGATCCTGCGCGAGAAGCAGATCAAGGCCGGATCGCGCGCGAAGAAGCTGGCGCTTGTCGAGACGCTGAACCCGGACTGGCGGGATCTGTATGCGGATTTATTCTGAAGCGGCAACGCACGGGCCAAAGCACTTGGCCCGCCCCTGAGCCGTCATCGCGAGGCGCGAAGCGCCGTGGCGATCCACATGCCACCGCGTTACCTTGTCATCTTGAACCACGGAGAGGCGCACGATCTTCTCCAGCGGATAGATTGCTTCGCTTCGCTCGCAATGACGGGAAGTGGTGGTTAGAAGACTGACCGCTTTAGCTTGGCAGGAGGTCGCTTGCCGACGTAATCGGGGAGCGCCCTACTCTGAGAATGATGAATGTCGATGCAGCCCCCTAACGAACTTATACACCCGAGATTTGAAGCAATTCCCGCCTATGCGAAAGGCTATGCCCCGATCGTCGCATGGACAGACCAGAAAACAGGCATCACGTTTCAGTTCGGCAGGGATGCGGATGTTCATACTGTCTGGCATTTCCGCGCCAAACACGAAGAGCGTTTGCCAAGGTCATTTCTGGCCTTGACGCTGCTTGTTCAGGAAGATTTCGATCCGGCTTCCGGAACCGTATTCTATCTTTTGAACGAAGATCGAATGTTGCGAGAGGTGACCGCGAGAAATGGTGTCATTGATGAGCGCAAAATAGAATTTGTCGACAGTGTGGGAGGACGGGCAGCATTGCTCGATTTATTTTTAGACGCGATACGCACATCTCACGCATTATTTATAGAACGGTGGCTATTTGATAAAATCAAATTCGTGAATTTTAGATTTGGAGAACTGCCATCTGTCTTTGATTAATTCCTCTCACTCCAGATAAAGCACCGACAACGGCGACTGGGAACGTCGACGCATTGCAAACCGCTGAATGGCTGAGTCTGGGGCGATAGCTGTCATCGCGAGCCGCGAAGCGGCGTGGCGATCCGTTCCAGCGGGTAGATTGCTTCGCTACGCTCGCAATGACGACAGATCCGTGGTGATGACGGCATGAGTGCACCCGCCGCGGCAAAGCCTGTCCTGAGCGCCCGCCTTAAGCAGGCAGTCGAAGGGCCGCGTCGTCGGTCGACACGGCCGGAGGCAAGTCCGGCCGGCATTCGGCTGGTCCTCGCCTAACTCGCGGATTGCCTACGCAATCCGCTCCTTAGTCTCGGGCCTCAGGCGTCGTCGCCCATCCTCAACGCCGCGATGAACGCCTCCTGCGGGATCTGCACGCTTCCGTACTCGCGCATCCGCTTCTTGCCTTCCTTCTGCTTCTCCAGCAGCTTCCTCTTGCGCGTCGCGTCGCCGCCATAGCATTTCGCGGTCACGTCCTTGCGCATCGCCGCGATCGTCTCGCGGGCGATCACCTTGCCGCCGATCGCCGCCTGGATCGGGATCTTGAACAGGTGGCGCGGGATCAAATCCTTCAGCCGCTCGCACATGCCGCGCCCGCGCGCCTCCGCCGTGCCGCGGTGGACGATCATGCTGAGCGCATCCACCGGCTCATTGTTGACGAGGATCGACATCTTCACGAGATCGCCCTCGCGGTGGCCGATCTGGTGATAGTCGAAGGAGGCATAGCCGCGCGAGATCGATTTCAGCCGGTCGTAGAAGTCGAACACCACCTCGTTGAGCGGCAGTTCGTACTTCATCTGCGCGCGGCCGCCGACGTAGGTGAGATCCTTCTGGATACCGCGCCGGTCCTGGCAGAGCTTCAGGATGGAACCGAGATATTCGTCGGGCACGTAGATGGTCGCCTCGATCCACGGCTCCTCGATGCTCTCGATGCGGTTGGGATCGGGCATGTCGGCCGGGTTGTGCAGCTCGATCGTCTGCGCCTCCTCGGTCTTCGAATGGCTAAGGTGGAGGCGATAGACCACCGAGGGGGCGGTCGTGATGAGGTCGAGGTCGTATTCGCGGCTGAGCCGCTCCTGGATGATCTCCAGATGCAACAGGCCGAGGAAGCCGCAGCGGAAGCCGAAGCCCAGCGCGGCCGACGTCTCCATCTCGAAGCTGAACGAGGCATCGTTGAGGCGCAGCTTGGAGATCGATTCGCGCAGCTTCTCGAAGTCGTTGGCGTCCACCGGGAAGAGGCCGCAGAACACCACCGGCTGCACTTCCTTGAAGCCCGGAAGGGCCTCGGCGGCGGGGCGCTTGGCGTCGGTGATGGTGTCGCCGACGGCGGTCTGGCTGACCTCCTTGATCTGCGCGGTGATGAAGCCGATCTCGCCGGGGCCGAGGTCGGCGAGCTGCTCGATCTTGGGGCGGAAGCAGCCGACGCGGTCCACCAGGTGGGTGGTGCCGGCGTTCATGAACTTGATCTGCTGGCCCTTTTTGATCGAGCCGTCGATCACGCGGATCAGGATGACGACGCCGAGATAGGGGTCGTACCAGCTGTCGACCAGCATCGCCTTGAGCGGCGCGTCGGCATCGCCCTTGGGGGCGGGGATGCGCGCGACGATCGCGTCGAGGATCTCGTCGATGCCGATGCCGGACTTGGCCGAGGCGAGCACGGCGTCGTCCGCCGGGAGCCCGATGATGTCCTCGATCTCGGCCTTCACCTTGTCCGGTTCGGCGGCGGGCAGGTCGATCTTGTTGATGACGGGGACGATCTCGTGGTCGTGCTCGATCGACTGGTAGACGTTGGCGAGCGTCTGCGCCTCCACGCCCTGCGCGGCATCGACGACGAGCAGCGCGCCCTCGCAGGCGGCGAGGCTGCGCGAGACCTCGTAGGCGAAATCGACGTGGCCGGGCGTGTCCATCAGGTTGAGGACGTAGCCCTTGTAATCGAGGCGCACGGTCTGCGCCTTGATGGTGATCCCCCGCTCCTTCTCGATGTCCATGTTATCAAGGACTTGCGCCGTCATCTCGCGCTCGGAGAGGCCGCCCGTGCGCTGGATGAGACGGTCGGCGAGCGTCGACTTGCCATGGTCGATATGTGCGATGATCGAGAAATTGCGGATGCGGTCGAGCGGAGTCATGCCGCCCCCTAGCATTGCCCGCGCGCCTTGCCAAAGCCCGTCGATAGGCCCAGCATCGCCGGCAAAACGATCGAGGAGAGAGCGGAATGCGCCACATCGCGGTGATCGGTTCCGGCCCGGCGGGCTTCTACACGGCGGAAGCCGCGCTCAAGACATTCGGAAGCGAGGTGCGCGTCGACCTGATCGACCGCCTCCCCGTCCCCTACGGCCTGATTCGCTCCGGCGTGGCGCCCGATCACCAGTCGATCAAGGCGGTGACGCGGCGATACGAGAATACCGCCGGCGACGAGCAGGTGCGCTTCTTCGGCAACGTGACGGTCGGCCAGGACGTGACGGTGGAGGAACTGCGCGGCCTCTACGACGCGGTGGTGGTCTGCACCGGCGCGCCCGCCGACAAGCGGCTCGGCGTGCCGGGCGACGATCTCCCCGGCGTGATCGGGTCAGCCGCGTTCGTCGGCTGGTATAACGGGCACCCCGATTTCGCCGGCCTCCACCCTCCCCTCGACGGCGAGACGGTCGCGGTGATCGGCAACGGCAACGTCGCGCTCGACGTCGCGCGCATCCTCGCCAAGACGCCGGAGGAATTCGCCGGCTCCGATATCGTGGGCCACGCGCTGGAGGCGCTGAGGCTCTCCAAGGTCCGCCGGATCATCGTCTGCGGCCGGCGCGGCCCGCACCAGATCGCGATGACACCGAAGGAATTGGGCGAACTGGGCCAGCTCACCCGCGCAGCCCCGCTGGTCGATCCGGCCGCCTTCCCACCCATCGATCAGGACGAGACCCTCGATCCCGGCCACCGCAAATCGGTCGGTCTGCTGCGCGGCTATGCGGCGAAGGGCGCCGGCGACAAGCCCGTCACCATCGACTTCCGCTTCTTCGCCTCACCGGTCGCCGTGCTCGGGACGGATCGTGTCGACGCTATCCGGCTCGAGCACACCCACCTCGCCGCCGATGGCCATGCCGAGGGCGACGGCCAGAGCGAGGAGATCGCCTGCTCGATGGTGGTGAGTTGCATCGGCTACCGCAGCATCACGATCGAGGGCCTGCCCTATGACGACAAGGCCGGCCATTTCGCCAATGTCGACGGCCGGATCGGCGGCATCGGCTCGGGCCTCTATTGCGCGGGATGGGCGCGGCGCGGGCCGACCGGCACGATCGGCACCAACCGTCCGGACGGGTTCCAGATCGTCGAGGAAATGGCAAAGGATCTGCCCAACGCGCAGGGCAAGGCGGGTGGCGACGGTCTCGCACGGCTCCTTGCCGATCGCGGCGTCAGCGCCGTGAGCTTCGAGGACTGGCGGCGAATCGAGGAGGCCGAGAACCTCCACGCGCGCGATGGTTCCCCACGCGAGAAATTCGTCGATCTGGCCGAGATGATCGCCGCCGCGCGCCCCGCCTGACAAGGATTTCACGCGCCGCAAAAGAGTCGCTTGCGGAGCTGGAAACACCCCCCTATAGGGGCGCCTCGCTTGGCTCCGCCGGTCGGCTCCCGAGCTTATAAAACGACCGGTGCTCCGTCGGGGAGTAGCTCAGCCTGGTAGAGCACTGTCTTCGGGAGGCAGGGGCCGGAGGTTCGAATCCTCTCTCCCCGACCACACCTTCGAGGTGACGAATAGCCGCCCGCGCAACATGGTGTCACGCGCCTCCAAGCCGGGTGCGAGTCCGCCGTTCGGTGGCCGGTGTGGCGCGCGTCAGCACGCCGGCTCGATCCAGATGTTCCGGCAGGACGATATTCCAAGCCAGCCCTAACCGTTCGAGCAGACGGATGAAGGCGTAACCCCAATCACTCTGGCCGGGATAAAGGCCGATCCTCGCCGATCGCGGGAAGGCGTGGTGATTGTTGTGCCAGGCCTCGCCCATAGTGGGGATCGCCGCCCAAGGCACGTCGTGCGCCTGAACGCCTGCGCCATCGACAAGCCAGCTCTGCGGCCCGCACCGGTGCGCGAGGTGGCCGACGAACCAGTGGCCGGTCACCGATACGGTCACGCGCAGGCAGATGCCCCATGCAACCCAGCCCCATCCGCCGCACAGGAAGAGCAGCCCTGCGATCGGAAGCTGCTGGAGCATCCACGTTCGCTCGAGGAAGCGGTAGAAGCGATCCGTGCCGGCCTGCCCGAGGTCGAATTCCGGTGGGCGCTTCAGCACCAGTCGGCAATGCAGCTGCCACCACGCATCGATCAGCATCGGCCGACGATGTGCCAGATAATCGTGACAGTCGCCCCGCCGCTGCGCCCAGTCGCGCAGATCGTGGGTACGGATCATCCAGAACGGGCCACTCATGCCCACGGCCGTGCCGATCCAGACCAGGACATATTCCACCCAGCGCGAGCAGTCGAAGCTGCGATGGATCAGACGTCGGTGAAAGCCGACGCTATGGCCGAACAACAGCCCGGCTGCCGTGGTCACCAGGAAGATCACCGCCGCCGGGATCGAGGCCGTCAACGGGCAGAGGATGAACGCGCAGAGCATCATTCCGCCATTCCAGAGCGAGTGACCGGGATCCCATCGCACTTGCCCCTCGACCGGCGCAGCGCCCGGTACGGCCACCAGCGAATTGACGGCATACGCATCGTGCACCTCGGCCATCGCGATTCTCCTGAAAGCAATGAACTTATTTCTTAAATACCTTCCCCTCTTGTCAAGTGATTAGCTTATTCCTTAAATACGACCCATGCAGCGCGTGTTCGAAGCCCTCTCCTCCGTCACGAGGCGGAAGATCCTTGCCTATCTCGCGCATAGCGAACTCAACGCCGGGGACATCGCGGCGCGCTTCGAGATGTCGAAGCCGGCGGTCTCGCAGCACCTGGCGATTCTGGAAGGCGCCGGGCTGGTGGAGAGCGAGAAGCGCGGGCAATATGTGTTCTACCGGTTGGTGCCCGACAATCTCGCGAACACGCTGCATGGTTTCGTGCAGGAGGTCTGCCCGGTTTCGCGCCCGCTCAAGGCCGAAAGCGCGGAACGGGCGCGGCGGCAGCATAAGCCTGAGGATTGATCCGCTACCCGGCGGCGCGAAGGCCCAGCGTGAACCGGGTGCCGGAATCGGCGTCGCGCAACGCGATCGTGGCGCCGGCGGAGGCGAGCAGAGAGCGCACGATCGGCAGACCGAGGCCGGTTCCGCCATCCGCGCGGCGGCTGGTGAAGAACGGCTCGAAAATGCGCGCGCGATCGGCGATCGGGATGCCGGGGCCGTCATCGATGACATCGAGCGCGACCGTCTCTTCTTCCCATCGAACGACCAGTCTGACCTGTCCGGCGCCGGCCTGCCGGGCGTTGTCGATCAGCGCGACGAGCACGGTTTCGAGCACGGCGGGCGATATTCCGGCGATTGAACCGCCCGCGACCTCGACCACGACGGCAAACCGGTCGGCCCGATAGGCGTCGGCGATGTGATGAAGGATCGGGGCCAGCTCAGTGTCGGCCGGCACAACGCCGCCCGCCATATCGGCCCGCGCGAGTTCCAGCAGCCTCGTGACGAGCAGCGCCAGGCGATCGGCGTCGGCGGCGATGTTGGACTGGAAGCGGCGGCGATCCGCCTCGCTCATGCCATCGCCATGATCCTCGAGGATCTCGATCGCGCCGCGGATGCCGGCGAGCGGCGTCTTGAATTCGTGGCTGACCGCATGGGCGAAGTCGCGCAGGTAGAGCGAGCGGCGCGCGATCGCATCCGCCATGCGCGCGAAATCAGCATAGAGCGCCTGGATCTCGATCGCCGCCGTCGGCGGCACCTGCGGAACTCCGCCGCCGCCGAGCGCAACCTGCCGGGTCGCTTCGCTCAACGCCTCGATCGGTCGGGCGATGCCGCGTGACAACAGCCCGCTCAGCACGACCAGCGCGGCGAAGATCAGGCCGATACCCAACAGGATCTTGCCGCGATCCTCGTACAGCCCCCGGAACAGCGCACGCGGCGAACGCGACAGCAGCAGCACGCCCACCACATGCCCTTCGACGATCACCGGCCGCGCATGATGGATGCGCAGATCCGACGCGCGGCTCAGCCATTCGAGCGCGTAGCGTTGCCGATAGGCGCCATTGCGGCGGAGCACGGTATCGGGATCGCCGTGAAGCGCATCCGCGACCTCCGGCAATGCGGCATAGCTTTCTCCGCTGTTCGGCCCGGTCAGGATGCGTCCTTCGGCATCGAGCAGCAGGATCGAGGCCAGCGTCGTCCGCGAGGTAGCGCGAAGGATCGGGGTGAGACGACCGGCCGCTGCCAGCGCATCGGCGCGCGGAGGAGAAGCAGACGACACCGGATCGGGTCGCTCCGGCAAGATCGGCGTCGTGCGCAGGTCTATGGTCGAAAGCGTGCCGCCCGCCACGCCGTCCGGATCCATCGCTTGCGGTTCGTTTTCCGGCACCGGCTTCGCGCCCGGCCAGTCGGCCGCGGCAACAGCCGCCAGCGCCGCGCCCTGCGCGACCAGTTCGGCCTCGGTCTGGCGGACCAGCGTGTTCTCGTAGACGCGCAGGAACAACGCGCCGAAGCCGGGCAGCGCCGCCACCGCAACGAACGTCAGCAGCAGGATCGTGCGGAGCCTGAGGCGCGGCCAGTGCCGCCGGATCGGCGCCTTGAGCGCCTCGATCATCCGCCGCAGGCACCGATGCGATAGCCGATGCCCGGCCGGGTCTCGATCAGATCCTCGGCGCCGTGACCGGCGAACTTGGCGCGCAGATTGCGGACATGGCTGTCGATCGTCCGGTCGGTGAGAGCGAAGCCGGGGCCGCGCAGCCGGTCGATGATCGCATCGCGACTGAACACCTTGGACGGCATCGCCGCCAGCGTGCGCAGGATAGCGAACTCGGTGACGGTGAGCGCCACGGCCTCCCCACCCCATTGCGCCTGCCATCCTTCGGGATCGAGGGTGAGCCGGCCATGCCTGAGCGCCGTCGCGGCCCGCTCGACCTCGGGCGGCCGCCCGCTCACCCGGCGCAGGATCGCCATGACGCGGGCCACCACCTCGCGCGGACTGAACGGCTTGGTGACATAATCGTCGGCGCCGAGCTCGATGCCGAGGATCCGGTCGATCTCGTCGTCGCGCGAGGAGAGGAAGAGGATCGGCACATCGCCCTCCCCGCGCAGGCGCCGGCAGACCTCGATCCCATCCATCCGCGGCATGTTGATGTCGAGCACGATCAGGTCCGGCCCGTGCACACGGGCCTGCGCCAGCGCCGCCTCGCCATCCTCCGCCTCGATCGTGTTCAGCCCCGCCTTGGCGAGCGCAAAGACGAGCAGCTGGCGGATGTGCGGATCGTCGTCGACCACGAGAATAGTGCGGGGCATGGGGCACTGGATCATGGCTTCGCCGCCTTGGTCAATGGGGCGGGCTTCGGCGGCGCGGCGAGTGTGATACTGCCGTCGCACGACCAGGTCGCAAGGTTGGCGGGCATGGACACGGGCCGCTTCACCTGCGACCCGGCGGCCGCTTCGGCCCGGGACAGACGGCGGGCATCGCGCCACGTCCAGCTATGCCAGTCCGCCTGCCGGGCGACGAGGCCGCCATCGTCAATGGACCAACTCCCGGTCATCACCTCCTGACGCACGCGGACGACCCGCGCCCTGAGCGATGGCATCAGCGGACGCTGCTCCAGCTCCAGCAGCGCGGGGAGCGCCGAGGAGCCGAGCCGGTCGAGATAGCAGAGATCGAGCGCCGGCCCGCTGCCCACCACCTCGCGTGCGTGGCGAACGTTCCAGGTGGCCGCCACCGCGCCCCAGTCGACAACCGTCGAAACCGACAGCACGATCGTCGCGGCCAGAGCATTGGCGTTGATCAGCCAGCGGGCGCTTCGGCCAGTCAGCATCCTCCACAGGATCAGCGCGAGGCCGAGCGCGACCAGCCCCATCCACAGCAAGGCGGCGATGCGCAGCTCGGTCAGCGAGAAAGCCTCGATATAATCGCCGGTCCGCAGGATCGAGGAGGCGACGAGCAGGATGTTCTGGCCCACCCACAGGGTCACCAGCCGGCGGATCGTCGGGTTGGTGGCGGTGGCAGATCCCGGCTTCAGCGTCGCCAGCACGAACACCCCGGCGAGGATCGCGGTGGCGATCAGCGGATAGGCACCCTGGTGGGCATAATCCGCCATCGTTGTGCCGGCGGGCAGCGGCGCACCGCTCCACAGGAAGGCGATGTCGAGCCCGTTCTGGATCGCGAAGATCGCGTTGAACAGGCCGAGCGCGATCAGCACCGAGGGCATCGACGCGCCCGGCAGCGTCACCTCGGCATCTGGCAACACCGTGACGATGCGCGTCGGCCAGCGGCTCGGGCGGAAGGTGGGCCAGAGCAGCACCAGCATCGCCAGCCAGAAGGCGACTTCGCCGGGCGACGGCAGGCGGATCGCATCGAAGGCGCGCGCGATCAGTGGGTTGGCGGTGGCGAACAGCGCCACGAACAGCGCGCCCATGACGATCGGCAAGGCAAGGATCGCCACCACCGCGCGGATCGTGATGCGTCCGCGATGCGGGCGCGGGCGCAGCAGGCGCAGCAGATCGACGATCGGCGCGAGCGGGCCGGTGGCGCCATGTGCCGCCAGACGCACCGCCCAGCGCCACGCATCGTCGAAGCCATCCGCATAGGGCAACAGCGCGGCGATCGAGATCGCGACCCAGAACATCGCCCAGCCGAGCAGGCCGGGCGCGTCCGCCATGACGAGCGCCAAAGCGGCGGCGATACCGGCCGCGACCAGCGCCGGGCCACGACGAAGCGCGGGCCGCACCACGATCAGCGCGAGCACCCAGGCCAGCATCAGGCCGCCCAGCCAGGAGCCGATCTTGTCCTGAAAGAGCATGTCCGCCGCCGCGATCAGCGGCACCACCACCGCGATCTTGGCGAGGAAGGAAAAGCGCGTGCCGCGACGTCGCATGAAGGTCTCCCGATGATCGGAAGCCTGATTGCCGACGCGCCATGCAATCGCGGCACCGGCCCGCAAGGAGATAGCGTGCAGATTGCGTGCAGGTGCTGCCCGTACCAGCCGCAGGAAATACGCTAAACGCCAGTCCGCATTTACAATTCGCCAAGGTCGTTGCGCTATCGCCGGTGCGGGGCACGGGTGGGATTTTCGGTCTTGGTGAGAATAAGCATCCTCAACGGGCGCAAGGCCGCAGGCTCCTTGCAGGCGGCACCGGGCGCCGCACGCCGTGCCGCCTCGTCCGGCCGCGTCGAGGACAGCCTCTCGCTGGTCGAGAATTTCGAGCGGAGCGGACAGGGCTGGTTCTGGACGACCGATCCCACCGGCTGCCTGAGCTATCTGACCGAAAGCCTCGCGGAAACGCTCGGTGTCGATCCCGCAAGCGTGATCGGATCGGCCTTCTCCGACCATTTCGTGCGCTGCGACGATGGCGCCGAGATCAGCCGCAACCTGCCTTTCATCATGACCCGCCGTTCGAATTTCGAGCGGTTGATGCTGCGCACCGTGAACCAGGCCGACGATCGCTGGTGGCTCGTCTCCGGCACCGCCCAGTTCGATCCGGCCGGCAATTTCCTCGGCTATCGCGGATCGGGAGTCGACATCACCGAACAGCGCCGTTCCTCCGAACAGGCCTCGCAGCTCGCACTCTACGATCCGCTCACCGCCCTGCCCAACCGCCTGCACATGACGCGCACGCTGGAAGCGGGCATGGTCGCGCTGCGCACCCAGCGGACCACCTGCTCGGTCCTGTTGATCGACCTCGACCGTTTCAAGCAGGTCAACGACACGCTCGGCCATCCGGCGGGCGATGCGCTGCTGAAGCAGGTCGGCGAGCGGCTGCTGGCGATCCTCGGCGACAGGGAAAAGATCTTCCGGCTGGGCGGCGACGAATTCCAGATCATCCTGCCGGGCCTCGACGATCGCGGCCGGCTGGGCGATCTCGCCAACCGCATCATCGCCAGCCTGTCGCAGCCTTATTCGGTAGCGAACAGCCGCTGCGTCATCGGTGCCTCGGTGGGCATCGCGGTGGCGCCGCACGACGGTGCCGTGAGCGAGGAGCTGATCCGCAACGTCGATCTCGCCCTCTATGCCGCCAAGGCGGGCGGGCGAGGCCGATACCGCTTCTTCTCCGGCGATCTGCTGCAGGCGGCGACTGATCGACGGCTGCTGGAAGACGATCTGCGCGATGCGCTCGCCAGGGGCGAGCTGGATCTGCTCTACCAGCCGATCGTCAATTGCCGGACCGATTGCGTCACCGGTGTCGAGGCGCTGCTGCGCTGGACGCACCCGGTGCGCGGTCCGATCTCGCCCGCCTTGTTCATTCCGATCGCGGAGGAGGCCAATCTCGTCCAGCAGATCGGCGAATGGGTAATCCGCCGCGCCTGCGAGGATGCTGCGCGCTGGCCGGGCGCCCTGCGCGTCGCGGTGAACGTCTCGCCCACCCAGTTCACCAACGAGGCGCTGCCCAAGATCGTGATCTCGGCGCTCGCCAACTCCGGGCTGCCGGCGGGTCGGCTGGAGCTGGAGCTGACCGAGGGCGTGTTCCTGAGCGAATCGCCCGATACCGATCGCATGTTCGGGATGCTGAAGGATATCGGCGTGCGCCTGGCGCTCGATGATTTCGGCACGGGCTATTCCTCGCTCGGCTATCTGAAGACGGCGCCGTTCGACAAGATCAAGATCGACCAGAGCTTCGTGCGCGGCGTGACTGTGCCGGGATCGCGCAACGGCGCGATCATCGCGGCGATCGTCGCATTGGCCGAGGCGCTCGACATGGAGACCACGGCGGAGGGGATCGAGGCGTTCGACCAGCTCGATCTCATCCGAGGATTGCGCGTGAGCCACGTGCAGGGCTGGATCTACAGCAAGGCGGTTGGCCGCGATGTGATCATGCAGAAGCTGGAAACCGGCGACTGGTCGATCAATCCCGCCGGCCCGGCACGCCAGCGCAGCGAGCGGCAGTCGATGCTGCGCAAGGCGGCCGTCATCCTCGGCAATTTCTATCACCCCGTCACCATCCGGAACCTGTCCGAAACCGGCGCCCTGATCGACGGCCTGATGGAAGTCGAGCCGGGGACGCCGCTGATCATGGATTTCGGCGACGGCCAGCTTGCCGGCGCCACCGTCCGCCGCGTCAACCGGCGCCAGACCGGCGTCGAGTTCGGCCTGCCACTGGTGGGGGACGGCAATGGCGGGCTGTGCACCAGCCAGCGCGTGTCGGCCGGAACGCTGGCGCGGCTCGGCCTGCCGTCCGGCGGGACGGAGCAGACCGTGCAGCTGTGGCAGGAAGCGGTGCCGCCGTCCGCCGAACAGATCGCCGATCGGCTCGGCATCAACCTCGTCGCGCCGGAATTGCCGGCCTGGGCGGTCGCCGGCCCGCAGGACGATCCGCACGCGCCGCCCACGGTAAAGACGTTCGTGACCCGCTATCTCGATCATCTCGCCGGCTGCGGCCGGACGCGGCAGGTTCATGAGGAGTGGCTGCGCACCTATGTGGTGCCGCAATTCGGCCGCTTCCGGCTCGACGAGATGGCCTTCGCCGATGTTGCCGGCTGGCTGGACGCGGTGACGGCTCGGCAGGGCCAAGGCCCCGCCATGGCCGGGCGACTGCGCGGCATGATGAACTACATGTTCGTGCTGGCGAAGCGCTGGGGTGTCGCGGGCGCCGAGATCAACCCGATCCAGCGCCAGTTCGCGCAACGCGACGAGCGCGACCGTCCGCTGGAAAGCGATGACATTACGCGGCTCCGCGAGGCGGCGGACGCGAGCCACAACGTGCATCTCGGCGCGATCGTCGGGCTGCTGCTGTCGACCAGGCTACGCGTCCGCGAGTTGCTCGGCGCGCGGTGGGAAGACATCGATCTGGTCGAGCGCACCTGGCGCGTCGCGGGCGAGAATGGCGAGACCGAAGCCATGCTCCTGAATGCCGAGGCGATCGCCATAATCTCAAGGCTGCCGCGCTGGGACGGCTGCCCCCACGTCATCGCCAATCCGCGCACGAAGAAGCCCTATCGCTCGATCTTCAAGAGCTGGGATGCCGCGCGCAACCGCGCCGGCCTGCCCGACGTCAGTATGCACGAGCTGCGCCGCTTCGCCTCCTAGGCGCTAGCGGCGGGTGGCCGATCCCAGCGGCGGATAGGACGGCGGCGCGTCGGCGGGCGCCGCGCCCCAGCCCTTGTCGGGATCGGCGGACAAGGTGAAGCGCAGTTCGCCGCCGCGCTTCAGCTGATCCGGCGCGATCCACGGGCGGGTCGTGGCGCGGCCATTGACCGTCAGCGCGTGGACATAGGGCGCGTCGCCCGCCGCACCGTCGCCGACGATATGGATCGCACCGCCGGGCCGGTCGATGCGGATGTCGCGGAACAATGGGCTGCCCACCACCAGATCGGTGCGCCCCGGATAGAGCGGGTAAAGCCCCATCGCCGACCAGACGTACCAGGACGACATCTCGCCGAGATCGTCGTTGCCGGAAATGCCGTTGGGGCGGTTGGTCCAGATCCGCCGCATCGCCTCGCGCACCGCCCCTTGCGTCTTCCACGGCGCGCCCGCGAAATTATAGAGCCAGGGCGAGGCGATCGAGGGTTCGTTGTCCAGCTCGGCATGGAGCGGCCCCGACTTGGTAACCGCCCAGTCTCCCTTGTCGTCGTGGAAGAAGCCGTCCAGCGCGGCCATCGCCCTGTCGCGCCCGCCGATCGCGGCGAACAGCCCAGCCGGGTCGAACGGCACCATCCAGCGATATTGCGCACCGCTGCCCTCGACGAACTCGTCGTCGGAGGCCGGATCGAAGGGCAGCCAGCTGCCGTCCGGGCGGCGCGGCTGGATATAGCCCGAGGTCGGGTGGACGAGGTTGCGCCACCAGCCCGCGCGATCGAGGAAGCGGCGCTCGTTGGCCTTGTCGCCGAGCATCCCGGCAAGCTGCGCGAGGCCGAAGTCCGCCGCCGCCATCTCCAGCGTGTCGGACACCGATCCCCAGCCCGGCGCGCCGGCCGGCATGTAGTGGAGCGACAGCCACTGATCGAGGCCGGGCCGCTGGCCGACGCACAGTACCGGGCAACCGGTGCGGCTCAGATCCTTGGCATTGGGCACAGTCGCCGCCTTGAGCAGCGAGGCATAGGCCCGGCGCACATCGAAATCGCGGCCACCGAAGGCGTAAATGGCGGCGATGGCGGGCGCGGACGGATCACCGTTCATCACCCCGGTCGCGCCGGTCATATGCGTCCAGCGATCCCAGACGCCGCCATTCTGGTCGGCCTGGTTGAGCAGCGACTGGGCGATGTCGGAGCCGACCTTCGGCTCCAGCATGGTCACCAGTTGCAGCTGCGAGCGATAGACGTCCCAGCCCGAGAAATTGGCATATTGCGCCTGCTGGCGGTCGGCGAGGTGATGGATCGTGCCGTCCATCCCGCGATAGCGACCGTCGACATCGCTCGCGATGCTGGGGTCGATCAGCGAATGGTAGAGCGCTGTAGTGAAGACGGTGCGCTCGTCATCCGTGCCACCCTCGATCGCGATGCGGCCGAGTTCGCGGTTCCAGGCGGCTCGGGCGGCGGTGCGGGTGGCGTCGAGGCCGGTGCCGGCCGGGCTCTCGCGTGTCAGATTGGCGCGCGCGCCGGCATCGTCCACATAGGAAATGCCCACCCGCATGGTGACCGGCGCGCCGGCGTCGAAGCTGATCCAGCCGCCCGATCCCTTGCCGGGCACGGGGAAGCCGTCGTTGCCGTAGCCGGTGCCGCCCTTCGCGTCGGTTGCGCCGGCATGGACCTCGCCGTCAGTCCAGGTGCCGCCCACCTTGAAGTCGCGATCGAACACCGCGACGAAGTGCAGCGTGTAATAGCTCTGCCGCCGGTCGGGCGAGAGATAGCCGCAGAAATTGCCGCTGGTGACCGTTCCCGAGACGGTGCGATGCGCGGCGTCGATGTGGATGGTGGCGTCGCTGGAGCCGACCTCGGTGTCCGAGGTGCGGAACAGCAGGTTGGCGGGCTTGTCGTCCGGGAAGGCGAAGCGCGCGACGCCGGTGCGCAGCGTCGCGGAGAGATCGACCGCGACGCCGTTGCCCAGCTTCGCCGCATAAGCGCCGGGGCTGGCCTGCTCCTTCCCATGATCGAGATAGGCGGCGTAGAGATTGCCGCCGCCCGGTGCCGAGGGCGACGTCTCGACCGCGCGAGTGACGGGCATGATCGGAATGTCGCCGCCAGCACCCGCGCAACCAGACCCGGAGACATGGGCGAGGCCGAAGCCACGCACACCGTTGGAGCGCCACTCATACCCGCCCGGCGCCGCGACGACGAGGCCGCTGCCCGGAAGCGGCGTCTCCTCCGGGCTGAACGATACCATGCCGAAGGGCAGGACTGCGCCGGGGAATTCGTTGCCGCCGTTGGTGGTGCCGATGAACGGATTGACCAGCGCGGCCGGATCGGCGGGCGGTGCGGCCAACAGCGGTGCCGTGATCGCCGCCGTCGCCAGCATGGCCCAGCATCCCCGCTTCATCGTCACGCGTGTTCCTCCTTCAGACCGTCTGCGCCTCGATCGCCAGCGCGATCGACCCGAGCGGACCGGCGAGGCCGCCCAGCTTCGGTGCGACCACATATTCGCCCGCCGGTGGCAGCGGCATGTAGCCGCCCATGCTTTCGCGCAGCGCCGCATCGATGCGCGGCAGCAGGTGCGCCTGCCCGTTGAGTACGCCGCCGCCGATCGCGATACGGCGCGGTCCGGTCGTGCAGGC
This sequence comes from Sphingomonas oryzagri, assembly GCF_029906645.1. NCBI lineage: Bacteria > Pseudomonadati > Pseudomonadota > Alphaproteobacteria > Sphingomonadales > Sphingomonadaceae > Sphingomonas > Sphingomonas oryzagri. The sequence goes on along the minus strand of NZ_JARYGZ010000004.1, from coordinate 37,331 downwards.
CACCGCATGGCCCATGGCGGCGAGCGCGGCGACGATCGGCTCCCACACCGGATCGTCGGCCGGAACCTGATCGACGGCACGCTCGCCGAGCCGCGCGGCGAGCGCGCTGCCCGAGGCCAGCCCTTCGACGCAATCGTCGTGGAAACTGCAAACGCTTGGCGCCGCGTCATCGGGCAGGCGGGGCACGCGCAGATGCCCGATCTCGCTATGCCCGATGCCGCGCGTCGGCTTGCCGTGAACGATCAGGCCGACGCCGACGCCCGTGCCGACGGTGACATAGGCGAAATCCGCCATGCCTTCCGCACAGCCCCAGCGTATCTCGGCGAGCGCCGCACCGTTGACGTCGGTGTCGAAGCCGACAGGAACCGGAAATGTGCGGGACAGGATTCCGCGCACATCGGTGCCCGGCCAGCCAGACTTGTTGGTGGCGAGGATCCGGCCATAGCCGGCGGATACCGGATCGAGATCGAGTGGCCCGAACGATGCGATGCCGAGAGCGGCGAAACCGAACCCGTCATGCCATTCCTCAAGGACGGCAAGGATCGCCGGCAGCGTCTCTGCAGGGGTCGTCGTGGGCACCGTGCGCTGATCGAGGATCAGTTCCGGCCCGTGCGCCAATGTGCACACGCATTTGGTGCCGCCCAGTTCGACACCGGCGAAGGGCAGCGACGACGGACTGCTGTCATGGGTGCCGACACCCCGCTTCTGAACGTTCATCGGATTGCCGACCGCGCGCAGCCGTACCGCCTGTCGAAACGCATCCATCTCCCCTTCGCCACGCGCCGGCCGCCGAAAAGCCGGCGGCGTTTCTTCGTTAAAGGCTTGCGCAGGTTCGCATCTCGATTAATACATCAATTTGCATAATTCAATGGGAGGAAGCGGGGAGGATGAGGGGACGATCGTCGCGCCATGTCGCCGATGACGATCATCGCCGCTGTGCGACCGTTCTGCAATATTCCCGGCCATCTCTGTGCTACCTGTCCGCCATCGAACCAGTCTCTCGGTGGCTCATGACGACACAGTTCCGCTTTCTTCCGTCTCTCTTCGTCGGTCGCGCAGCATGACGACCAGCCCTCCCCGCACCCGCCCGCGCCTCTCCGGCACCAACCTGGAGCGCGCGGCCGATCACAACCAGCGCGTGACACTGCACGCGATCCGCGTCTGCGGCTCGCTGACCCGCGTCGAGCTGGCCGGCATCACCGGCCTGACCGCGCCGGCCATCGCCAACATCACCCGACGCCTTCTCGACGAAGGGCTGATCGAGGAGGCCGGCCAGCGACGCGGCGGGCGCGGCCAGCCGCCGACCAAGCTGGTCGTGCGGCGCGACGCCTGCCATTCGATCGGCGTCAACATCGATCGCGACCATATCACCATCGTGCTGGTGGATTTCGCGGGCGAGACGCTGGCGCGCGCCACCGCGAACGTCGATTTCGCGCTGCCCGACTACGTCCGCTCCTTCTACCGCAAGTCGATCAAGGCGATGCTGAAGAGCGCCAAGGTCGACAAGTCGAAGCTGATCGGCATCGGCGTCGCGGTGCCCGACGATCTCGGCTCGGTCGACCTGCCCGGCCGCCCCGCTGACTACGCACAGTGGGAGAGCACCGATCTCGCCGCCTTGTTCGCCGAGCCGTTCGACCTGCCCGTTTTCGTCGAGAACGATGCGGCGGCGGCGGCGATGGGCGAGATGCAGCTCGGCCTCGGCCAGAAGACCAGCAGCTTCTTCTACATCCTCGTCTCCTCCGGTCTCGGCGGCGGCCTGGTGATCGACGGCGCCTATGTGCGCGGCGCCGCCGGGCGCTCCGGCGAGCTGGGCTTCATGCGCGTCGCCGGACCCGACGGGCCGGGCGAGCAGATCCAGACGCTCGTCTCGCTCTCCGGCCTCGCCCGTCATCTGGCGACCAAGCGCTTCAAGCTGTCCGACGTGATGGGCGAATACACCCCCGCGCCCAAGCTCGACGCCTGCGTCGCCGACTGGATCGAGCAGGCCGCGACGCAGCTTTGTGGGCCACTCGACGCGGTGAACTGCCTGATCAATCCGGCGATGGTGCTGATGGGCGGACGCCTGCCCGGCCGCCTCGTCGAACAGCTCGCCGATCGCGCCAACGCATTGCTGCGCGATCATGCCGGCCAGTTGCCGACGCTCGCCCCGGTGGCGCGCGCCGCGCTTTCGGAGGACGCGCCCGCCGTCGGCGCCGCGATCCTGCCGTTCAGCCACTTCCTGCTCCCCAAGCCGGGAGCGCTCTGGAAGGCTCCGACTGGTGGGGCCATCACCGAAGACACGGCCTGAGGCCGGATAACAACAGGCGAGGACATGCACAGACTGATCGAACGAACCACCCTGGCCCTCGCCTTCGGGCTGCTCGCCGTCGCCAGTCCCGCACAGGCGGGCGATCATGTCTACACCAGCGACCTGATGACCCGATGGGGCAAGCAGGTGACGCCGGACAATGTCTGGCAGAGCTACCCCCGCCCGCAGCTCAAGCGGGCCGCGTGGAAGAATCTCAACGGCCTGTGGCAATATGCGATCGCCAAGGCATCGGCGCCGCAGCCCACGCAGATGGACGGCGAGATCCTCGTCCCCTTCCCCGTCGAATCGAAGCTGTCGCGCGTCGCGCGCAAGGTGCTGCCGGACGATCGCGTCTGGTATCGCCGGAGCTTCACCGTGCCGGCGGACTGGGCGGGCCAGCACGTCATGCTCAATTTCGGCGCGGTCGATTACGAGGCGATCGTCTGGGTGAACGGCGCACCCGTCGGCGCGCACAAGGGCGGGTCGGACGCCTTCGGCTTCGACATCACCGCGGCGCTCAAGCCCGGCCAGAATGAGGTGGTCGTGCAGGTCGCCGACCCGACGTCCGCGGGCAGCCAGCCGCGCGGCAAGCAGTCGCTCGATCCGCACGGCATCTGGTACACTGCGTCGAGCGGCATCTGGCAGACGGTGTGGCTGGAGCCGGTGCCCGCGCTCCACATCGCCGACGTACGCGCGACGCCCGACATCGATCGCGGCACGCTCGACGTCGCGGTGGCGCTCAGCGGCTGGGCGAACGACACCGACGGGGTGCGCATCACCGCCTCATCGAAGGGCAAGGTGATCGCCAGCACGCTGATCCGCGCCAATCGCCGCGCGACGCTGGCGATCCCGAACGCGCACCTGTGGTCGCCCGACGATCCCTTCCTCTACGATCTTACCGCCGAGCTGGTGACGGTGAAGGATCCCTATGCCGGCATCGCCGACCGCGATCACAATGCCTACGACGCCCGCTTCACCAAGCGCGAGGACGAGACCTACGCGGCCGCCCAGCCGACCGGCGCGGTGCGCGACAAGGTCGAGACCTATTTCGGCATGCGCAAGGTTTCGGTCGGCCCCGGCACCATCGCCGGTCAGCCGATGATCCTGCTCAACAACAAGCCGCTGTTCAACAACGGCACGCTCGATCAGGGCTGGTGGCCCGATGGCCTGCTCACCCCGCCGTCCGAAGAGGCGATGAAGAGCGACCTCGTCTTCCTGAAGTCGGCTGGCTTCAACATGGTCCGCAAGCACATCAAGGTCGAGCCGGCGCGTTACTATTACGACGCCGATCATCTCGGCATGCTGATCTGGCAGGACATGCCGTCGGGCGGCGGCGAGGACCAGTTCATCACCGGCACGTCTCAGGCGCAGGCGGTGATGTCGTCCGACATGATGGCCGAGAACCAGAATGAGTTGACCCGCATGGTCGGCGAGTTGCGGCCCTTCCCGTCGATCGTACTATGGGTGGTCAACAACGAGGGCTGGGGCCAGTATGACAGCGCCACGCTCGCGCGATACGTGAAGGGCATGGACCCGACGCGGCTGGTCGACGCCGACAGCGGCTGGTCGGATGTGGCGCCGGGCGTCTCCGACGTGTTCGACATCCACACCTACGAGGACACGCCGCACACCCCTACCCGCCAGAGTGTCCGCGCCATCGTGATCGGCGAATATGGCGGCATCGGCATGGCCATTCCGGGCCACGTCTGGCGGCCGAGCAAGGACAATTGGGGCTATCAGTCGGCGAAGGATTCGGCCGACTATCTCGCCCGCTATCGCAGGAAGCTGGGCGAAGTGATCCGGCAGGCGCGCGAGAATGGCCTCAGCGCCTCCGTTTACACGCAGACCACCGATGTCGAGGACGAGATCAACGGTCTCATAACCTACGACCGCGCTGTTCCCAAGGCATCGGCCGCTGACCTCGCCAGGATCGCGGCGCCGCTATGGGAAGCGGACGGCAAGCACTGACGACCCTGCAGGCGGGCAGCCTCCGGCGAGGGCTGCCCGCCGGTGAGCGGGAGGGGTATGTTGCACCTCGCTGCTGCGTGATTCCTGCAACATTTCAGCGGCGAGATAAGGCGACGGGGCCATTTCACCCACGGCGGGCGAAGCGCGCGCGGTCAGCGTACCTCGAAAATAATCATTTATATCAGTATCTTGAAAATTTTTTGCAGATGACCCCCAGCGCTACGACACATCCAATTGACAAATTGCTTTTTATATTCTGAAATCATCTGACAAACGCCGCCCCAGTGGCGTCCGCCTCGGGCAACCGGGGCAACGGGCGGCGCAACAACAAAACAGGCGTGGTCGGATTGGGCCGCGTCCAGAGGGAGGGACTGTCTGAAATGAACGCTCGTCGTCTATCCGGTGCTCAGGCATCCCGTCGCGCCATCGCGCGGCTGCTGCTCGGCGTCAGCACCACCGCGGCCGTCTCCGGCATCGCCTGTGCGCAGGATGCGGCCCAGCCCGCGCCCAGCCCGATCGTCACCGCGCAGGCCGCCACTTCGGCCCCGCCCGCACCGACCGACACGGCGAAGAGCGGCGCCGGCGACATCGTCGTCACCGGCTACCGCCACTCGATCGAGGCCAGCCTCACCCGCAAGCGCGCCGCCAACGCCTTCATCGACACGATCACCGCCGAGGATGTCGGCAAGTTCCCCGACAAGAACATCGCCGACGCGCTGCAGCGCGTGCCGGGCGTCGTGATCGACCGCGACGGCGGCGAGGGCAAGAGCGTCAGCATCCGCGGCCTCCAGTCCGACCTGACGCTGACCGAGCTCAACGGCAACTACATCGCCACCGCCGACAGCGGCGACCCCTCTCGTTCGTTCAACTATCTGCTGCTGCCGTCGAACATGATCGGCAGCGTCGACGTCTACAAGTCGCCCGAGGCGCGCCTGGACGAGGGCGGCGTCGGCGGCACGATCATCCTCCACACCCGTCGCCCGCTCGATCTGAAGCCCTGGTCGGGTTTCATCTCGGCCGAAGGCACCTATGCGGACGTGACCCACAAGGCCGAGCCGAATCTCGGCGGCCAGATTTCTTGGCACAACGATTCCGGCACGATCGGCTTCCTGCTGTCCGGCACCTACCAGAAGCGCACCAACCGCGAGATGGATGGCGGCACCGAGAGCTGGCAGTGGTGGGCGGATGGCGGACGCGATGGCGGCACGCCGGCGACGGACGTCAACGGCAACACGTTCGAGAACGACGATTCGGTCACCTACTGGTCGCAGAACAAGGGCGAGACCACGCAGAGTGGCACGCACTATAACGGCTATTGGGCACCGCAGTCGGTCGACGAGACGGTGAAGGTCGACAAGCGCGAGCGTATCGGCGTGCAGGCCACGCTGGACCTGAAGCCCACCGACAACCTGCGGATCACCACCAACTATTTCCGCTTCCAGCTCAACCGCACGATCACCAACAACACGATCAAGATCCCCGAATGGGGCTATGACAACTTCTTCACCGACGCGAAGTTCGACAAGAGCGGCACGATCATGCAGTCGGCCACCTTCCAGGTGCCGGCCGACGGCACGGGCTGCCTGACGAACAATCCGATCTGCACGATGGAAACGCCGCAGATGCAGGATACCTACTCGAAAGAGAAGGACATCTCGAACACGCTCGAGACGCATGTCGACTGGCACAAGGACAGGCTGGAAGTCTCCGCCGTCGCCGGCTGGACGCGCGCGACCGGCGGCCCCTCGCAGCAATTCTACGTCGCCGCCAAGCCGCGCCTGACGGGCACCGTCACGCAGAACGGCAACAACCTCAGCCAGTGGGATTTCAGCAACGGCGGCCTGAACCTGAACTTCTCGCCGGAGCTGATGCAGAACCTGCAGAACGGGGTCGCGCAGGTCGACCAGGGCTCCACCGGCTCGGGCTACACCAACGCCACGATCGAGCAGCGCTATGCGCAGGTCGACGTGACCCGTCATTTCGACGGTATCCTCGATTCGATCCAGGTCGGCGGCAAGTGGCGCCTGGGCGAGATCACCCGCAAGACGGGCGAGCTCGACTGGTATTCCGATCCCGCCACGCTGACCCGCTTCCAGGACGGCCCGAACGGCGCCTATGCGGAAGGCGACTTCTTCTACCCGATCACCAACATCCCTGGCGGCTTCAATGCCAGCCTCTTCCCGGCGATCGACGTCCAGAAGTATATCGACTATCTGAACAAGACCTACGGCAGCGCCGTGAAGGTGCCGCAGCCGCAGAATCGCTACGACATCAAGGAGAAGATCTGGGCGGGCTACATCCAGGCCAACTACAAGGTCGGTGACAAGCTGCGCGGCAACATCGGCGTCCGCATCGTCAACACCAAGCAGTCCGGCGTCTCGACCGACACGCTCTATTACGAGAACGACTATTGCGTCGACGGCCCCGGCGGTCCGTTCGATCCGAACCGGCCGCTCGGCCCCGACGGCAACTGCCAGGTCATTCCGCAGCAGGATCGCGAGGTTCGCGTCTACTCGCCGAACAGCGAGAACAAGAGCTATACGGACATCCTGCCGAGCTTCAACGTGGTGTGGAACGTCACCGACAAGCTGCTGATCCGCGGCGCGGTGTCGAAGGTGGTGGCGCGTCCGTCGTTCGACGATCTCGCCTCGGCCCGTTCGCTTACTTTCCACTCGGACGCCTATACCTTCGACCGCGCGCAGTTCGGCGAGCGTGCCGGTTGGTTCGGCAATGGCGGCAATTTCGATCTCAAGCCGTTCTCGGCCTGGGCCTACGATCTTGGCGCGGAATGGTATTTCGACCGCGGCTCGGTTTTCGGCGTCTCGCTGTTCCGCAAGGACGTGAAGAACTTCGTCGTCCCGGTCGTGGTGGATCTCGCGCAGGACGTCGCGGGCCAGAACGTGGTGGTGCAGCAATATTCGACCAACACCAACGGCGCGAGCGCGGTGTCGGAAGGCGTCGAGGTCTATGCCCAGCACACCTTCCCGTTCGGCATCGGCATCCAGGCCAACTTCACCTTCAACCACACCTCGACCGCGGACGTGACGCTCGACGGCCAGAAGATCGGCACCTCGCCGCTGGTCGGCAGCTCCAAGACCCAGTGGAACGCGTCGGTCTTCTACGAAAAGCACGGCATCCTGCTGCGCGCTTCGTACAACCGTCGCGGTACGCAGGTGGAAGGCCTCGTCTCGGGCCTGAACGTCTACAACGACCCGTATCAGCAGGTCGATCTGAACGCGCAATACAACATCACCCCGGCGCTCTCGCTCACCGCCTCGGTCATCAACCTGACCAAGGAGGAAGCGACCTCGCACCTGGGCAACGACACCAAGGCGCGCTTCTATTCGAGCCAGTATACCGGCCGCCGTTTCTACGCCGGCGTGCAGTGGAACTTCTGACGCGGCGCTGATCCCCGAACAGCGCCGGCGCGGCACCGCTCCCCCTTGCGGTGCCGCGCTTTTTTTTCTGATCGAAGGGAGTGGATGAGGCGGATGCGCGGGATCGGATGGTGGGCCGTCATGCTGGCTGTGATCGCAGCACCAGCGCCTGCGAAGAACCCGATCGTGCCGGGCTGGTATGCCGATCCCGAGATCCGCATCCTCGACCACCGATACTGGATCTACCCGACCTATTCGGACGATTTCGGCAAGCCCGACATCTCGCCGCATTTCACGCCTGAACAGGCCCGGCTCCGTAGCGGCGAGCATGTCCGCCCGTCCTACAACCAGCAGACCTTCTTCAACGCCTTCTCCTCGCCCGATCTCGTCCACTGGACGAAGCACGAGCATGTGCTCGACGTCGCAAACGTGAAGTGGGCGGCCTATGCCGTCTGGGCACCCTCGGTGATCGAGGCGGGCGGCAAATATTACATCTTCTTCGGCGCCAACGACATCCAGAACGACAAGGAAGTGGGCGGCATCGGCCTCGCCGTCGCCGACAAGCCCGGCGGCCCGTTCAAGGACGCGATCGGCAAGCCGCTGATCGGCGCCTTCCACAACGGCGCGCAACCGATCGACCCCTTCGTGTTCCGCGACGACGACGGGCAGGTCTACCTGTTCTACGGCGGCTGGGGCCATTGCAACGTCGTGCGGCTGTCGAAGGACTTGCGCCACGTATTGCCCTATGCGGACGGCACGACGTGGAAGGAGATCACGCCCCCCGGCTATGTCGAGGGCAGCTTCCTCATCAAGCGCAAGGGCGTCTATTACCTGATGTGGTCCGAAGGCGGCTGGACCGGGCCGGACTATCGCGTCGCCTATGCGATGGGGCCGAGCGCGACCGGGCCGTTCAAGCCGATGGGGACGATTCTCGCGCAGGATTTCCACATCGCGCGCGGCGCCGGGCACCATTCGGTGGTCAACATTCCCGGCACCGACGACTGGTATATCGTCTATCACCGCCGCCCATTGGACGACGACAAGGGCGAGCATCGCCAGCTCGCCATCGACAAGATGATCTTCAACGCCGACGACACCATCCGCCCCGTCGTGATGACCAACAGCGGGCCTGATCCCCGCCCCCTGAAAGGAGCTTCCCAGTGAACCGCAAGATCGTCCGCGCCCTCCTCCAAGCCGGCACGATCCTGTCGCTCGCTTCGATGGCACATGCCGAGATCCCCACCTCGGTGGCCGACATGGTCAACCCGCTGATGGGCACCGCATCGAACCCCAAGCTCTCCTATGGCAACACCTATCCGGCGGTGGCGGTGCCGTGGGGGATGAACAGCTGGACGCCCGTGACGGGCAAGATGGGCAGCGGCTGGGGCTACACCTACGACGCCGAGAAGATCAACGGCATCAAGCAGACCCACCAGCCCAGCCCCTGGATGAACGATTACGCCGCCTTCGCCTTGTTCGCGGAGACCGGGCCGGTGAAGATCGACCAGCAGGACCGCGCCAGCTGGTTCAGCCACAAGGCCGAGGAATCGCACCCCTACAGCTACAAGGTCTACCTCGCCGATTATGACACCACTGCCGAGGTAACGCCGGCCAATCGCGCCGCCCAGTTCCGCTTCACCTTCCCGAAAAGCGACGACGCCCACATCCTGATCGATGGGCAGAATGGCGGATCCTCGATCCGGATCGACCCCGCCCACCGCCGCATCACCGGCACCGTCAGCAACAACAGCGGCGGCGTGCCCGACAACTTCAAGAACTATTTCGTCGCCGAGTTCGACACGCCCTTCACCGTCAGCCAGAGCTGGGGCGACGACCAGAAGCTCGCCGATGCGCTGACGCAGGACGGCAAGCATGTCGGCGCGGTGGTGTCGTTCAGGACGAAGGACGGCCAGCAGGTCCACGTCCGCATCGCCTCCTCCTTCATCAGCCCGGAGCAGGCGATCCGCAATCTCGACACCGAGATCGGCAAGGACAGTTTCGACCAGACCGAAGCCAAGGCGAAGGCCGAGTGGGAGAAGGAGCTGGGCCGCGTCCAGATCAACGACCCGGACCTCGACAATCGCCGCACTTTCTACTCTGCGCTCTACCGGATGCTGCAATTCCCGCGCATGTTCTTCGAGATCGGGGCGGACGGGAAACCCGTCCACTACAGCCCCTATGACGGCAAGGTGCACCCCGGCTTCCTCTATACCGACAACGGCTTCTGGGACACGTGGCGCGCCGTCTTCCCGTGGTTCGCGCTGATGTATCCGGAACGCGACAGCGAGATGATGCAGGGCCTCGTCAACACCTACAAGGAAGGCGGCTGGCTGCCCGAATGGGCCAGCCCCGGCTATCGCGACGTGATGATCGGCTCCAACTCGGCGAACATCATCGCCGATGCCTATGCCAACGGCGTGCGCGGCTTCGATGCCGAGACGGCCTATCAGGCGATGATCAAGAACGCGACGGTCGGCACTGGCCGCCCGACGGACAAGAAGGGCGAGACGATCTCGGCCGAGGGACGCGAGGGCGTCGACTGGTATAACAAGCTCGGCTACGTGCCCTACGATGTCGGCATCAACGAGAATGCCGCGCGGACGCTGGAATATTCGACCGCCGATTTCTCCATCTCCCAGATGGCCAAGGCGCTGGGCAAGACCGGCGACGTCGCGCTCTACCAGAGCCACGCGCAGAATTACCGCAAGCTCTACGATCCGCAGACCGGCTGGATGCGCGGCCGCAACAAGGATGGATCGTGGGAGACGCCCTATAATCCCTTCAAGTGGGGCGATGCCTTCACCGAGGGCAATGCCTGGCACTATAGCTGGGCGGTGATGCAGGACGTGCAGGGCCTGATCGACCTGATGGGCGGCGACCGGAAGTTCGTCGACCGGCTGGATTCGGTGTGGACCACCCCGCCGGTGTTCGACGACAGCTATTACGGCACGACCATCCACGAAATCCGCGAGATGCAGATCGTGAACATGGGCCAATATGCCCACGGCAACCAGCCGATCCAGCACATGATCTACCTCTACGACTGGGCCGGCCAGCCGTGGAAGGCACAGTATCACGCGCGCGACGTGATGAAGCGGCTCTATGCGGCGGTGCCGGACGGCTATCCGGGCGACGAGGACAATGGCCAGACCTCGGCCTGGTACGTCTTCTCCGCGCTGGGCTTCTACCCGGTGACGCCGGCGACCGGCCAATATGCGATCGGCAGCCCGCTGTTCCGCACCGTCACGCTGAAGATGCCGACCGGCAAAGTGCTGACCATCGACGCGCAGAACAACAGCCCGGCCAACGTCTACATCCAGTCGGTGAGCCTCAACGGCAGGCCGGTGGACAAAACCTACCTCACCCATGACGCACTCTCGCAGGGCGGCACGCTGCGCTTCGTGATGGGGCCGACACCGAACAAGGCGTGGGGCGCGAGCAAGGCGGCGGCGCCCTTCTCGATGACGGCGGCGAAGGGGCAATGATGGCTCCTGCACAAAAGGCACCGTTCGCACTGAGCCTGTCGAAGTGCGTGCCCCAAGCGCTGCGCCTGCAGCACGTCCTTCGACAGGCTCAGGACGAACGGGGAATTGGAGCATGACCATGGATCGCCGCACCGTCCTCGCCGGCGCGGGCGCGCTGGCGGCCGCCACCGCTTTTCCCCTGCGCGCCGCCGGCCCCGCCCTCGCGACCCACCGCCCGCCCATCGGCCAGCGCCGCTTCGTCAGCAAGGCGGTGGAGGCCGAGATCGCGCGGGTGAAGCGCAGGATCGCCGATCCCGAACTCGCCTGGCTGTTCGAGAATTGCTACCCCAACACGCTCGACACCACGGTCGAGACGGGCAGCGTCGACGGCAAGCCCGACACCTTCATCATCACCGGCGACATCACCGCGATGTGGCTGCGCGACAGCTCGGCGCAGGTGCAGCCCTATGTCCATCTCGCCGCGCAGGATGCCGAACTGCGGCAGATGTATCGCGGCCTGATCCAGCGGCAGGCGCGCTGCATCCTGATCGATCCCTATGCCAACGCCTTCATGAAGGACCCGGCGGCGAAGTCGAACCTCGACTGGTCGCAGACCGACGACACCGACATGAAGCCCGGCGTCGCCGAGCGGAAGTGGGAGATCGACTCGCTCTGCTACACGATGCGGCTCGCCCACAGCTACTGGACCCGCACACACGACAAGGTGCCGTTCGACGCCACATGGTCGCAGGCAGCGCGGCTCGCCGTGGCGACCTTCCGGGTGCAGCAGCGCAAGGACGGCCCCGGCCCCTATCATTTCCAGCGCAAGGCGGCGGCCCCCACCGACAGCCTGCCGATGGGCGGCTACGGCGCGCCGACGCGCAAGATCGGGCTGATCCATTCGGGCTTCCGGCCTTCGGACGACGCCTGCGTCTATCCCTTCCTGATCCCCTCCAACCTCTTCGCCGTCTCGGCGCTGCGCAAGATCGCGCAGGTCCATCGCGAGGCGCGCGGCGACGATGCCTCAGCACGGGACGCCGAGGCGCTGGCGGCGGAGGTCGAAGGCGTGCTCAAGGCACACGCCCTGATCCCCGACGGCAAGGGTGGGCAGGTCTGGGCGTATGAGATGGACGGCTTCGGCAACTGGATCTTCATGGACGATGCCAATGTGCCGAGCCTCTCGGGCCTCGCGCTGATCGACGCCGCCGACCGCGACGACCCGCTCTTCCGCCGCACCGCCGCGCTCGCGTGGAGCGATCGCAATCCCTATTTCTACAGGGGCACGGCTGCGGAGGGCATCGGCGGCCCGCATATCGGGCAGGACCAGATCTGGCCGATGTCGATCATCACCCGCGCGATGAACGCCGACGACGATGCCACCATCCGCCAGTGCCTCCACTGGCTCAAGACCACGCACGGCGGCACCGGCTTCATGCACGAGAGCTTCGACAAGGACGATCCGGCCAAGTTCACCCGGCCGTGGTTCGCCTGGGCCAACGCGCTGTTCGGACAATTGATCGTCGAAATCGCCGACCGCAAACCGGAGTTGCTTGCATGACCCCCACGCGCCGCCAGATGCTTGCCGGGACCGGCCTCGCCGCGCTGGGCGGAGCGCTACCCTCCTGCAGCTGGGCCGAGAGCCCTGCCGCTGCCGCGCCCAACCTGTTCGTCGGCACCGGCGGCCACGGCCACACCTTCCCCGGCGCGTCGATGCCGTTCGGCATGGTCCAGCTCTCGCCCGACACCAATACGGTCGGCTGGGACGCGAGTTCGGGCTATCACCAGTCTGATCGATCGATCATGGGGTTCAGCCACACCCACCTGTCCGGCACTGGCGTCGGCGACATGCTCGACGTGCTGGTGGTGCCGGCCACCGGCCCGCTCAAGCTGGTGCCCGGCCCGGTCGAGAACCCCGACGCCGGCTATCGCCAGCGTTATTCGGATGAACATGCCGAGCCGGGTTACTATCGCGTCCGCCTCGAAAACGGGGTCGCCGCCGAGCTCACCGTCACCGAACGCACCGGCCTGCACCGCTACCTGTTCCCCAAGGGGCCGGGGCATATTCTGATCGACCTCGCCCACATCCAGCAGGACAAGCCCGACGAGCCGACCCGCATCGACGAGGCCTCGCTCGCGATCGACGCCGACGGCACGCTGACCGGCAGCCGCCGCGTGTTCCGCTGGGCGGCCGGACGGCGCATCCACTTCGCGATGATGCTGTCGAGGAAGCCGACAAGCATCCTGTTCTTCGGCGATAACGACGCCCCCGCCCCGGCCGGCGCGAAGGGCGTGACGGGCAATCACCTGAAGGTCGCCCTGGTCTTCGACGATGCCGGCACCGCGCCGATCCAGATCAAGACCGGCATCTCGGCGATCGACGTGAAAGGTGCGCGCGACGCGCTGGCCGAGGCGCCGGGCTGGGGCTTCGACCGCGCCCGCCGCCACGCCGCGCGCGGCTGGTCGAAGATGCTCGATGGCGTGAAGGTCAGCGGCGGCACCGCCGATCAGCGCGCGATCATGGCGAGCGCGCTCTATCATTGCTTCATCGGCCCCACGCTCTTCACCGATCGCGACGGGCGCGCGATGGGGCTGGACCAGCAGGTCCACCAGCTCCCCGAAGGCGAACGCGCCAACAGCGCCTACAGCTGCTGGGACACGTATCGCGCGCTCCACCCGCTCCTCACTCTGGTACAGCCCGAGCAGGCCGGGCTGTTCGTGCGCGACCTGATCCGCCAGACCGCCGAAAGCCCGTCCGGACCGCCGGTCTGGCCGTTGCAGGGGTTCGAGACGGGGTGCATGATCGGCACCCACTCGGTCTCGATCCTCGCCGAGGCGCAGGCCAAGGGGATCAGGGCCGACTATGCCGCCGCCTGGCCCGCCATCCGCCTCCGCGCCTTCGATCCCACGTCCAAGGGCAGCGACGCGACGCTGGGGCGCGATTACTACCAGAACCTCGGCTACATCCCCGCCGACAAGGTGTGGGAGTCGGTCAGCCGCACGCAGGAATATTCGCATGACGACTGGGCGATGGCGCACATCGCCGACGCGATCGGCGCGAAGGACGATGCGACCGCGCTCCGCAAGCGCAGCCTCAACTATCGCAACGTGATCGATCCCTCGATCGGCTTCGCCCGGCCCAAGTTCGCCGACGGCAGCTGGTGGACGCCCTACGATCCGATCCAGTTGGGCCACATGCCCAAGCCCTGGTGGCGCGATTATACCGAGGCGAACGGCTGGCAGGCGACCTTCCTTACCCAGCACGACATATACGGCCTGATCGGCCTGTTCGGCGGCGATCAGGGGTTCGAGGCGAAGCTCGACGCCCTGTTCACCGCGCCCTCGACGCTGCCGGCCAACGCCCCGCCGGACATCGCCGGCATGGTCGGCCAATATGTCCACGGCAACGAGCCGGACCAGCACGCCCCCTATCTCTACGCTTATTGCGGCGCGCCGCATAAGACGCAGGCGATGGTTCGCCGGCTGCTGACCGAGCAATATCATGCCGCACCGGACGGCATGGCCGGCAACGACGATTGCGGGCAGATGAGCGCGTGGTTCGTCCTGTCGGCGCTGGGCTTCTACCCGGTCGATCCGGTCAGCACGGTCTACGTGTTCGGCTCGCCCTTGTTCGACGAGGCGGACGTGAAGGTCGGCGACGGCAAGCGCCTGCGCATCCGCGCCACGGGCAACGGCCCGGCCAGCCCCTACGTCCAGTCGGTGCGCTGGAACGGGCGGCCGTGGACGAAGAACTGGATCACGCATGCCGAACTGATCAAGGGCGGCACGCTGGAATTCGCGATGGGTCCGCAGCCCTCGCAATTCGGCACCGCGCGCCAGGATCGTCCGCCGAGCTTCGGGCAGGCACCGGCCTGATATCGGTCGTCATCGCGAGCCGCGAAGCGGCGTGGCGATCCACGCGCCACGCCGTGGATTGCTTCGCGACGCTCGCAATGACGAGAGAATGAGCGCTCCGGGAGATGGCGGAGGGGCTGCCATCTCCCGGAGCCACCGCGTCGCCGGTCGGGGGGGAGAGACCCGGCGAGCGGCCCGTCCGATCAGCGGGCGGACGAGCTTTGCGAGGGCGGCGCATCGGCGGGCGCGCTGCCCCAGGACGGATTGGGCTTCGGCCCCATGGTCAGCACGAGCGTCGCGCCGTTCTTGATGTCGGCATGGGCGAACCAGGGCTTGGTCCACGGCCTGCCGTTGAGCGTGGCGGACTGGACATACATGTTGGCCGCCGAATTGTTGCGCGCCGCGATCTCCAACACCTTGCCGTTGCCCATGGTGAGCTTCACGTCGTCGAAGATCGGCGAACCGATGATGTAAGCGTCACTCGACGGATCGACCGGATAGAAGCCCATAGCCGACAGCGCGTACCAGGACGAGGTTGCGCCCTGATCGTCCATCCCCGGATAGCCGTAGCCGGCGGCGTCGCTGCCATACATCCGGTCGAGGATCTGCCGCACCAGCTTCTGCGTCTTCCAGGGCTGGCCGCCCCAATCATAGTAATAGGCCGCCTGCTGGTCGGGCTGATTGCCCTGCACATACTGGCCGATCAAGCCGGTGCAGTCGCGGCAGATGCCCTTGGGCGTGTAGGGCGTCGAAAAGAAGCTATCGAGCTTGGCGTCGAACGCCTGCCGCCCGCCGAGTGCCGACTCCAGCCCGGCCACGTCGTGCGGCACCAGCCAGAGCGTCGACCAGCCCGACGCCTCCTTCATCATGAAATTGTAGTACGGCTCCTGCGGATCGAACGGGCTGATCCACTGGCCGTCGGCGGTGCGCCCGCGCATGAAGCCGATCGATTTGTCGAACACGTTGCGCCAGTTCGCCGATCGCTGGAGGAAGCGGGCCGCGTCGTCCTTCCTGCCCAGCAGCGCGGCATATTGGGACATGGCGTGATCGTCCCACGCATATTCCAGCGTGGTCGCCGCGCCCGCCTTGCCGCCGGCATAAGGCGGGCTGGGATTGTTGGGCGGAATGATGTCCGCGATCCAGCCGTTCTTGTCGTACTCGGCGAGGAAGTGGCGCGGACCCGCGGGATCGAGCGCGTTCTTGCGCAGATATTCGTAGGCCGCCGCATAATCGAACGGGATGCCCCGCTTCCACGCGCCGAGGAACAGGAACACCGCATTGTCGCCGTGGAAGGAGGTGTTCATATACCCCTTCTCGCGCGCCATATCGAGTTCGGAGGCGAGGATGTTCTGCACCCGCTCCGGCTCCATCAGCTCGAGCAGCACGATCTGGTTGCGGCCGGTATCCCAGAACGGCACCGGGCTGTAGCGATCGTGCGTTGCGGTCTGCACCTTGCCGTTCATGTCGGTGAATTGTTCGCCCTTCTCGGCGATCACGCGCGGACTGGCGAAGGACTGGAACAGGGTGGAATAGAAGAGCTGGCGCTGCTTGGGGCTGCCGCCGGTCACCTGCACGCGATCGAGCAGCTTGGCCCATTCGCCGCGCGCAGCGGCGTGGACGGCATCGAAGTTCCAGCCGGGCAGCTCGTCCTTCAGCCGCTGCTCGGCCTGCGCGTAGCTGGTGCCGTGCGCGATCTTCATCAGCACCTGCTCGCCCGCCTTGGTGTGGAAGGTCAGGTAGGTGCCGGACCATCCGCCCGAGACGCTCTTCGCGCCCGGCTGGACGTCCTTGTCGCCGATCCCCCAGCCCTCGCGCTCGTCGCCGGGATTGCCGGGGACTTTCCGGAAGGTGCCGAGGTCGGCGAAGGGCTTGGAGAATTCCGCGACGAAATAGGCGCCGTCGATCGCTCCATGATCCTGCGAGACACCGCGTACGGTGTGATCGCCGACCACCTCCATGCTCCCGCCATGCGCGGGGAAGTTGACCAGCACGTTGGAGCGCACGCTCGCCGGAAAGGTGAAGCGCATCAGGCTCGCCCAGCGCGTCGCGGTCAGCTCGACATTCGTCTTGAACGTGTCGAGATAGACCGAATAATAGCCCGGCGAGGCGATCTCCTTGCTCTTGTCGTAGGCACTCTCACGCCACGCCGGCGGCATCGACCAGTCGCCCACCACCGGCGAAATGATCGGCTCGGCATTGCCGCCATAGGAGGAGCCACCGCCGCCCGAGAAACCCAGCATCGTCGGATTGGTGTAGTAATAGGGTGTCGGCACCCCGTTGGGGAAGCTGAGCGCGATATTGTTGTTGATCGGCGCCGCCTCGACCGAGCTGTGCGGCACGCGCGCGCCCGGAGAGGTCTGGCCCGAATAGACCGGCTCGCCCGGCGGCGGCGCGTTGCCGATCAGTTTCTGGTCGTCGAGCGCGGCGGTGCCCATCAGCGGATTGGCGAGATCGACCGGCTGCGATCCGCGCGTCTGCGCGATGGCGACGCCTGTCATCAGGCCAAACAGCGCGCAGCTGCCCGCCACCATCCTCGTGCGTCCGGCGAAACGGCGGGTCATGCAGCGCTCTCCCTGTGGCCGTGGAGGCCCCTCGCGCGGGGGCGTCATCCTTCGTGGCGAACGGGAGGTGGCATTAAATTAAACATTTTGTCAATTGAATTGAGGCGGTCCGACAAGCCGGCGAAACCCTCGCTGCGGCTCAATCGATGCGCAGGGCTTCGCGCAGGATCAACTGGCTGGCGCGCGCCTCGATCATCGCCGCCGCGAGGCGCCGCGATCCATGATCGTCGTGCGTCAGGCGCCAGCGACGCGCGGTCGCCCGCTGTCGGTCGAGAAACTGAATTCGGTTGCGATCGGGCATCTTCCGTCTCCTCGAAGCGGAAATTGCCGGCACGATCCGCTGCTGACCTTCCACGGAATCGCACCGGCTGACGACCCCAGCCGTCGATGCCAAGGTGACGCGGATATGGTTACCAGAGAGTTAACGGCTGCGATTAAAATGCTTTAACCGGTCAGGCGCAGCCGGTTCGCATGCGCCGCGCGATCTCGAAGGCGATGGCGATCCAGTCGTCGGATCGGGCATGTTCCGCCGTCTCGTCCTGCCAGATGGCGAGCACGTCGTCGACGCTGCGCCCGGAGGCGACGTCACGGATCGAGGCGGGGTCCATCGGCGGCTGCATGACGATCCTGGGATGTGGGTGGCCGGCGGTCGCGGGGGAGCGGTTGCAACCGCCGGCACATCCCCGGTAACGACCGGTCCGTGCCATGCTTAATCGCGCTTAGACCATCGTCTGAGGCAAATTATCCCTGCAGGCTCAAAGCCTTGTGCGTCACCGTATTGCCGCCCGCATCGGTCACCGCATAAGTGAAGCCGGGCAGCAGCGCGAAGGCGCCGACGCGGCCGTCGGCACCGAGCGCGAGGAAGCCAACCTGCGCATCCTTCACCGCGTCGCCGCGCAGGTTCGCGATGTGAAGCACCGCCTCGCGGCATGCCTCCATCGGCGCCATTCCGTGCCGCATCGATCCGACGACCCGTGCCGTGCCGGCGATGCGGATCACCTCCTCGCCCACCCCGCTGGAGGTCGCGGCGCCGACGCCCGCCTCGACATAGAGGCCGCAGCCGACCTGCGGGCTGTCGCCGACCCGGCCGTGGATCTTGAATGCCATGCCCGAGGTCGTGCAGGCGCCCGCCAGCCGCCCGGCGGCGTCGCGCCCGAGGATGCCGACCGTGTCGTGGTTCCACGCACTGCCGGGTGTGTGGTTCTCGATATTGGCTACCGGGCGGTAGTTCGAGGTCTTGAGCCACTCGCGCCACGCGGCTTCGGCCGCCGGGGTGAGCAGTTTCTCCTTGGGGAAGCCGTTGGCGAGCGCGAACTGGGTCGCGCCGGCGCCGACCAGCATGGTGTGCGGCGTCTTCTCCATCACCGCGCGCGCGACCGAGACGGCGTGGACGACATCCTCCAGCGCGCCCACCGCGCCGACCCTGCCGGCATCGTCCATGATGACGGCGTCGAGCGTCACCCGCCCGTCGCGATCGGGATATCCGCCGAGGCCGACGGTGTGGATCTCGGGGTCCGCCTCGGGCACCCGCGCACCGGCCTCCAGCGCATCGAGCAGCGATCCGCCGGCGACCAGCTTCGCGTGCGCGGCGGCATTGGCGGTGGCGCCGAAATCCCAGGTCGAGACGATCGTCGCGCCCGTCGCGGGTTTCGCGACCGTCGGAACGGCGGCCGTGGCGGCGAGCAGGCCGGCGCCGCCGATCACGGCACGGCGGGAAGGGCGGACGGTCATGGCGATACTCCCTGATCGATCGCGGCCCGCAAGGCGCGGACCATGGTTTCGTCCGTGCGGCGACGGGGCGGCATGTCGAAGCCGAGCGCGGCGGCGCGCGCATCGCCTTCGGCCAGCGCCAAGCTCGCGGATCCGTGCAGTTCGCGCACCCCGGTCTTGGCGAGGAGATGCGCCGCGTTGTCCGGCCTCACCCTGGCGCCTGCCATGATCCGGATGCGATCCCCGGCGCGCGCGACCATGCGGGCGATGACGTCCACCCCCTCCTCCGCGCTCGGAGCGCCGCCGGATGTCAGGATGCGATCGAAGCCCAACATCGCCGCGACCTCGACCGCCGCGACCGGGTCGTCGTTGACGTCGATCGCGCGATGCAGTGTCAGCGACACCGGCCGGCCGCCCGCCCGCACCGCCGCGACCCACGCCGCCAGCACCGGCTCATCGAGCACTCCATCCCGCGCCGCGCCGAAGACCAGCCCGTCCACCCCCTGCGCGATCAGCGCGAACGCCTCGCGCATCGCCAGCGCCGTCTCGGCTTCGTCGTAGCGGAAGTCGCCGCCGCGCGGCCGCACCATCGCGTGGACCGCCACCCCCGCCGGCCGCGCCGCGTTGAGTGCCGCCTCGACCAGTCCCGCCGATGGGCTCAGCCCGCCCAGCGCCAACGCGGCGCATAGCTCGATCCGATCCGCCCCGCCCGCGATCGCCGCGTGCACGCCGACGATGTCATCGACACAGATTTCGAGCAGGCGGCGGGTCATCACCGGGGGTCTATCACCCCCGCATCGCCCGCGCCCAGTCGCGGATCACCTTCTGGGTCGATCGATCGGCGTCGAACACGCCATAGAGCCCCTGCGGCTCCTGCGGGGGATCGCCGACGAAGGCGGTGTCGCCGGGCTGGAAGCGACGATCGGCATGCTGCGCCCGCCCCTCGCCATTCCACGCCCAGAAATTGGCACCGGCGAGCGGCCCGCCGGCCCGGTATCCATCCGCCGCCGCGCTAAGGACGAGGCGATAATAGCGATCGCGCAACGTCGTCGCGCTGCCGGGTTCGAAACTGCCTCCGTCGCGCGGGAAGCCGAATTCCTCGATCACCACCGGCTTGTTCAGCCGCTTCGCGATGGCGACATGCGTGTCGATATAGGTGCGAGTGTTGGCGGCGCCGACATCGTAGGTCTCGGCCAAGGCCCCGCGCTTCACCCAGCCGAAATTCTGCGGCCAGATGTGCATCGTCAGATAATCGATGTCGGGCGAGGCGTTGGTGTCGACGACGCACGCCTCCTTCTGGAGACAGCCGGCCAGCCCCTCCGATCCCGCCGAGACGAGATGGTTGGGATCGATCGACTTGATCAGCCGCGCGGTCGACCGGATCCAGTCGAGATAATGCGGGTAGGCCCTGGCGAAGGCGGCCTCCGATCCCGCCGGGCGCGGCTCGTTGGCGAGCTGCCAGGCGAGGATCGCCGGATCGTCCCTGTACGGCTTACCCGTCACGCTGTTGGTGCGCGCCACCAGCGTGCGCAGATAGTCGTTGGCGAGCGCCAGCGCCTGCGGGTTGTCGTAGAAGTCCGACACGAAATCGGGGAAGTCGGTCCACGGCCGCGAAAGGTCGGACGCCTCGATGAAATGCCCGCCGTTCACATAGGTGAGGTAGGCGGCCATCCCGCCCGACCATTCCCAGAAATTGTTGGTGTAGATGGTCGCGGTCATGCCGCGCCGGCCGATCTCGGCCAGCGCATAGTCCAGCCCTTCGAGCAGGCCCGCGTCGTACTCGGCGCCCGGTCCCCGGAACACCGGCGTCACCGCGCCATGCAGCGGCGAGCGCTCCGCCGCGCCGAGGATGCGGACGGTGTTGATGCCGAGCGCCTTCAGCCGGTCCAGCTCGCGGCCGAGGCGAGCGCGATTGCCATAAGGGCGGTCGGCGCCGAGCCACGCCGCGTACCACAGGTTCGTGCCGATCAGCGGATAGCGCCTGCCGCCCCGCCGAAGCTGCTGCCCCTCGACCCGGACGAACCTGTCGCCCGCAGGCGGCGCGGCGGCGAGCGCGGTCAGCGCCAGGCCGCCCGCCAGGACTCCGCGCCGGCCGATCATCGGCTCAGTGCCCCGCCGGCATGGCGACGGCGTGGTGGTCCGCCCCCTTCACCCGCGCGGCGGCGATGGCGAAGATCAGGATGCCGATATAGCCGATCACCGGCACGATGAAGGCGTGGCCGAAGCTGCCGGTCGCATCGGTGATCTTGCCCGCGATCCACGGCAGCACCGCGCCGCCGACGATCGCAACGCAGAGCAGCCCCGCCGTCGCCGAGGCCGGCGCGGTGGCGCGCTGGAGGGTCAGCGAGAAGATCGTCGGGAACATGATCGAGTTGAACAGGCCGATCGCCAGCGCGCAATACGCCGCCGCCGGGCCGCTCAGCAGGAAGGCAGCGAGCGACAGCGCGACATTCACCGCGACCATGATCGTCAGCAGCACCGCCGCAGGAAATACCGCCAGCAGCGCCGATCCGATGAAACGGCCGACCAGCGCGCCGCCCCAATAATAATTGGCGGTCATCGCGCCCGCGACGGCGAGGCTGACGCCCAGCACCTCGGGCCGGTTGAGATAGTTGATCATCAGCGATCCGATCGTCACCTCGGACCCGACATAGAGGAAGATCGCCACAGCGCCGGCCAGCGCCCAGCCGCAGCGCAGCGCAGCGAAGGCCGAGCCGTTCTCGGCGCCACCGGTCACCTCTTCGTGCGGCACCGCATTCTCGATCCGGTGGCGCATCACCGCGATCAGCACCACCAGCGCGGCAAGGAAGGCGGCGATGAGCATGAAGGCGTGATTGACGGCGGCGAGGCCGGCGGCCCGATCCGCCTCGTTGGCGATGGTCGCGCCGCCATTCTTGAAGATGTCGGCCGAGAGCATCAGCGAGGCGCCGAGATGCACGCCCAGCACCACGCCGAGCGAGTTGAAAGCCTGCGCGAAGGTCAGCCGGAAGTGCGAGCGCTCGGGCGCGCCCAGCGCCGCCGCCAGCGGGTTCGCCGCGACCTGCAGCATGGTGATGCCCGCCGCCAGCGTGAACAGAGCGACCAGCACCAGCGGATAGGAGCGCACCGCGGAGGAGGCCGGCACGATGAAGCAGCCGGCGATCATCACGATCAACGCCGCCATGATCGACTTGCTCGGCCCCAGCCGGCCGACCACCGCGGCGGCGGGCAGCGAGAAGACGCCGTAGCCCAGGAAGAAGGCGAACTGGGTCAGCATCGCCTCGGCCGTCGTCAGGCTGTAGATGCCCTTCAGCGCCGCGATCAGCGGATCGTTGTTCGAGGTGATGAAGCCCCAGGCGAAGAACAGGCAGGTGACGGTCACGAACGCGGGCAAGGCGGCCTGCGCGGCACGGTTGGACATCAAACTCTCCTCGACACCGGCCGCTTGGGGTCCGGACATGCCAGCGCTATCATCGCGCAAAAATTACCGAAAGCAATTTTCGTTTTGCACGGGAGAGCATCGTCATGCGTATCGCCCTCGGCCTGCTGGGCGCCCTTCTGGTCGCCGCCACTCCGGCGAAGAGCGCCGACGATCCGCTGCTCCGCCCGATCGCGTCGGAGCACGCCAAGCAATGGCTGATGCCCCAGCCGCCGACGCGCATCTACGGCAACACCTACCTCGTCGGGTTCGGCGGCCTCAATGTCGGCCTGATCAAGACGCGCGCCGGCCTGATCCTGATCGACGGCGCGGTGCCGCAGGCGGTGCACGATATCGAGGCGAACATCCGCACGCTCGGCTTTCGGTTGAAGGATGTGAAGCTGATCCTCAGCACCGAGCCGCATTTCGATCACGCCGGCGGTCTCGCCGCCCTCTCGCGCGACACCGGCGCGACCGTGCTTTCCAGCGCGCCTGCCGCGATCGTGCTTCGGCAGGGACGCAGCAACGCCGACGATCCGCAGATGGCGTGGCTGGAACCCTATCCGCCGGTCACGCGGCTGCGCACCGTGCGCGACGGCGAAGCGATCCGGCTCGGCGGCGTCACCGTCACCGCCCACGCCACGCCCGGCCACACGCCCGGATCGATGAGCTGGGGCTGGCGCTCGTGCGAGGGCAAGACCTGCCGCTCGGTGCTGTTCGGATCGAGTCTCAATCCGCTGACGGCGGGCGACTATCGCTTCTCCGATCCCGCGCACGCCGTTGCGCTGGCGAATTTCCGCAGGACGATCGCAACGGTGCGGCGCCTGCCCTGCGACATCCTGATCACCGCGCATCCCGGCCAGTCGGGCGGCGACGTCAAGTTCGCGAAGCTGCTGCAGTCGCGCGATCCCAACCCGTTCGTCGATCCCGAGGCCTGCCGCACCTATGCGGACGCGGCCGCGACCGCGCTCGACAAACAGATCGCGAAGGAGAAATCCGGCGCGCCCTCTTGAACAATAGGATTTCGCATCGCAGGGTCGGCCCACAACAGGGCTAAGGGGGCTTATCCGTGACCAACACCCTTTCGCGCGCGCTGAACGTCGCCGCGACCGTGACGACGTGCCTGAGCCTGATGGCCTGCACCGCCTCCTCGCCTCCGCCCGCCACCGCATCGGCCAAGGCGCCGCCGCCGGGTGCGGGTCACGGCTACAGCCACGACCCCTATCCCTCGACCTACCACCGCTATCCGGGCGTGCCGACGTTGCTGACCAACGTCACCATCTATGACGGTGAAGGCGGGCGGATCGATCGCGGCGCGGTGCTGTTCGCGGACGGCAAGATCGTCCAGGTCGGCCAGACCATCGCCCCGCCCGCCGGTGCCACGGTGATCGACGGCACCGGCAAGTGGGTAACGCCGGGCGTGATCGACATCCACAGCCACCTCGGCGACTATCCCTCGCCCGGCGTGAAGGCGCTGTCCGATGGCAACGAGGCGACCGCGCCCGTCACCGCCGAGGTGTGGGCCGAGCACAGCATCTGGCCGCAGGATCCGGGGTTCAGCCGCGCGCTGGCGAACGGCGGCGTCACCACGCTGCAGATCCTGCCCGGCTCCGCCAACTTGTTCGGCGGCCGCTCGGTGATCCTCAAGAACGTCTATGCCCGCACCACGCAGGGCATGAAGTTCCCCGGCGCGCCCTACGGCCTAAAGATGGCGTGCGGCGAAAATCCGAAGCGCGTCTACGGATCGAAGGGCCGCGAGCCCTCCACCCGCATGGGCAATATCGCGGTCGATCGCCAGACCTGGGCGAAGGCGGTCGAATACAAGCGCAAGTGGGACAAATATGAGAAGGACGGCGGTGATCCGCCGACCCGCGATCTCGCCATGGACACGCTGGCCGGCGTGCTGGCGGGCGAGATCCTCGTCCAGAACCACTGCTACCGCGCCGACGAGATGGCCAACGTGATCGATATGTCGAAGGAGTTCGGCTATCACGTCACCGCCTTCCACCACGCAGTCGAGGCCTACAAGATCGCCGATCTGCTGAAGGCGAACGGCATCTGCGCCGCCGTCTGGGCGGACTGGTACGGCTTCAAGATGGAAAGCTACGACGGCATCCCCGAAAATCTCGCGCTGCTCCAGAAGGAGGGCACCTGCGCGATGATCCATTCGGACGACCAGAACGGCATCCAGCGGCTCAATCAGGAAGTCGCCAAGGCGCAGGCGGCAGGCCGCCGCGCCGGGATCGACATCCCCGACGAGGTGGCGTGGGAGTGGCTGTCGATCAATCCAGCGAAGGCGCTGGGCATCGCCGACAAGACGGGCAGCCTCAAGCCCGGCAAGATGGCCGACGTGGTGCTGTGGAACGGCAATCCGCTCTCCGTCTACACCCGGCCGGAGAAGGTCTGGATCGACGGCGCGATGCTCTACGACGCGAACAATCCGAAGCTCCGTCCGGTGAGCGATTTCGAGCTGGGCCAGCCGGGCATGGGAGACGTGAAATGAAGGCGCTCACCCACATCCTCCCCATCGGAGATGGGGAGGGGGACCATGCGAAGCATGGTGGAGGGGCGGGCGCTTCAGCGCCCGGCTTCGCCGGCCGCCCCCTCCACCGCCTTCGGCGGTCCCCCTCCCCCCGCTTCGCGCGGGGAGGATGGGCATTCGCCGCCGCCCTCCTCGCCACTCCCTCTCTCGCCGCCACCACCGCGATCACCGGCGGCACCGTCGCGATCGGGGACGGCTCCGCGCCGATCCCCAACGGCACCGTCGTGTTCGCCGACGGCCGCATCGTCGCCGCCGGCGCCAACGTGCAAGTGCCCGCCGGCGCGCAGGTGATCGACGCGCACGGCAAATGGGTCTCGGCCGGGATGGTTGCGGGTTTCTCGACGCTGGGTCTCGCCGATTCCGAGGGCGTGGAGGAGAGCAACGACGTCTCCGCCGGCAAGTCGCCCTTCAACGCGGCGATCGACATATCGCCCGCGATCAACCCCAATTCGATCATCCTCAACAACGAGCGCTGGGGCGGCGTGACCCGCGCGGTCGTCTCGCCGGGGACGGGCGGCTCGATCTTCGCGGGGCAAGGTGCTGTGATCTCGCTCGGTGTCGGGCCGGACCCGGTGATGCGCCCGCGCGCGTTCCAGTATGTCGAGATGGGCGAGGACGGCGCGCAGGCGGCGGGCGGCAGCCGCCCCGCCGCTTATGCCATGCTCCACGACGCGCTGGCGCAGGCGCAGGATTATCGCCGCAACCCCGCCGCTTTCGGGGGGCGCGAGAGGGATTCGCTGATCAAGCGACCCGACGCGCAGGCTTTGATCGCGGTGCTCGACGGCAAGCAGCCCTTGCTCGTCCACGTCCAGCGCGCCAGCGACATCCGATCGGTGCTGGCGCTCAAGAAGGACTATCCGCAGCTGAAGCTCGTGCTGGTCGGCGCCGAGGAAGGCTGGCTGGTCGCCCGCGACATCGCCGCCGCGCACGTGCCGGTGATCGCCGCCGCGCTGGTCGATCTGCCCGAATCGTTCGAGCGCGTCGCCGCGACCGAGTCGAATGTCGGGCGGATGGAACAGGCCGGCGTCACGCTCGGCATCTCGACAGTGGACGCCAGCGCGCCGGGCAGCCAGCGCAACCTCAAGCAGTTCGCCGGCAACCTCGTCGCGATCACGAAGATCCCCGGATCGACCGGGCTGGACTGGGGCCACGCCTTCGCCGCGATCACCTCCGGCCCGGCGCAGGTGATGGGCATGGACGGCGAGATCGGCTCGCTCCGCCCCGGCCGCCGCGCGGATGTCGTGGTGTGGGACGGTGACCCGCTGGAGCTGGCCTCCGCCCCGGTCGCGGTGTTCATCGACGGCCGGCCCCAGCCGCAAGGCTCGCGCCAGACCGAGCTGCGCGACCGCTACATGACCCCGCAGGAAGGCGCGCTGCCCAAAGCCTATGAGCGTTAAAGCCCCAGCGGGCCGAGCGGATCGCCGATCAGCCCGCTGACCATCGCCGCCTGGATGCGCGTCGCCGGCCAGAGGCGCGAGAGCGGGCCGACCATCCGGTCGCGCACGAAGGGCAGCACCCGGCTGTCCGACTGGTAGACCGGCGTGAACAGGGCCGTCAGCCACTGGTAGAGCAGCACGTGCCGGCGCCGCAGCGCGATCGCGCGTTCGATCGCGGCGTTCACGCCGGCCGTGGTCCTGAGCGCCAGCGCTAGCGCAAAGGCGTCGACCAGCGCCATGTTGGCGCCCTGCCCGAGTTGCGGGCTGGCCGAATGCCACGCATCGCCGAGATGGATCATCGCCGGCTCGGCCGGCGCCGGCAGCGTGCGGTGGGCGTAGCGCGCGAAGGTGAGTTGCTCCGGCACCTCGATCTGGTCGAGCAATGGCGCCAGCAGCGGCCAGAGCCGCAGCACCTCCGCCTTCCACGGCGCCAGCCCGGCCGCGCGCCATTGCTCCAGCCGGTCGGCGCGCAGCGACCAGAAGAAGGCGGCCTGGGGTGCGCTTCGCCCCGGCGGCGTTCCGATCGGCAGCACGCCCGCCATCACGCTCGCCCTGTGATAGCGCTGCTCCAGCGCGGCGGCGTCGAAACCCGCCCCCTCCGGCCAGTCGAGGCTCGCCCACAGCGCGCCATAGGCCAGCGCCCGGCCGGTCGGCGGCGCCAGCGGGGTGCGCGCGCCGAGCGTATCGACCACCAGATCGAACGGCCCCGCCTCGCCGCCATCCTCGAAACGCAGCCAGCGCCGCGCGCCGTCGATCCGGCTCGCCGCGATCGGCCGCCCCGTCTCGACCGGCACGCCCGCCTCCCGCACCGCGTCGTGCAGGATCGCGAATAGCGAGGCGCGATGGATGCCGACGCCGAAGCCGCCGCGTGCGCCGAGCGCCGCATAGCGGACGTCGAGCACCACCGGTCCGCGCTCGCCCGCGCGGCCGAACAGCCGGCCGACCCGTGATCCCGCCGCCAGCAGCCGCTCCTCCAGCCCCAGTGCGCGCAGCACCGCCTGCCCGGTAGGCTGGATCATCAGGCCCGATCCTACGGGCTTCGGCGCATCGAACCGCTCGAACAAAGTCACCCGATGGCCGTCGCGGTGGAGCAGCGCCGCCACAGCCAGCCCCGCCGGCCCGCAGCCAGCCACCGCGATGTCGAGGCGCCCCATGATCTTCGGTTAGCGGCAAAGCGGCGTCGGACCAATG
This sequence comes from Sphingomonas oryzagri, assembly GCF_029906645.1. Taxonomy (NCBI): domain Bacteria; kingdom Pseudomonadati; phylum Pseudomonadota; class Alphaproteobacteria; order Sphingomonadales; family Sphingomonadaceae; genus Sphingomonas; species Sphingomonas oryzagri. Next base: position 9,546 of record NZ_JARYGZ010000004.1, on the reverse strand, counting down.
GCAGTTCGCCCGGACTTTTGCGCTTTCCCGAAACGCTGTAATACGGCACCACAACAGGCGCCTGTTTGACGGAAAGATTCATCGCACATGCCCAAGTCCCTGCTGCGTACCCTTGGCTTGCTGGCGGCCGGCGCCGCGATTCCCACGGGCCTGATGGCGGTGCAGAACGCCCGCGCCGCGGAGTCCACCGCGCAGGACAATGACACCTACAAGCAGCTCGACCAGTTCATGAACGTGTTCCAGAAGGTGCGCGCGGACTATGTCGACAAGACCACCGACAAGGATCTGATCAAGGGCGCGATCGACGGCATGCTGGCCAGCCTCGATCCCCACAGCTCCTACATGGACGCGCACGACTTCCAGCAGATGAAGATGACGACCGACGGCAATTACGGCGGCCTCGGCCTCACCGTGCAGGCCGACGACGGCGTGGTGAAGGTGGTGACGCCGACGCCCGACACTCCGGCCTATCGCGCCGGCATCAAGTCCGGCGACTATATCACCCACATCGACGGCAAGCTGATCTACGGCTCCACGCTGGATGAAGCGGTGGACAAGATGCGCGGCGATCCGGGCAGCAAGGTGAAGCTCACCATCGTCCGCCCCGGCCGCGACAAGCCGTTCGACGTGCTGCTCACCCGCGAGACCATCGTGATCAAGCCGGTGAAGTGGAAGGTGATGGACAATATCGGCGTCATCAACATCATCAGCTTCTCCAAGCAGACCGGCGCCGACACCCGCGCCGCGATCGCCGGCATCGACAAGCAGCTCGGCCACAAGCCGACCGGCTACATCATCGATCTGCGCGATGACCCCGGAGGGTTGCTCGACCAGGCGATCGAGACCGCCGACGCCTTCCTCGATCATGGCGAGATCGTCTCGCAGCGCGGGCGCGAGAAGGACGATATCGAGCGCTATTACGCCAAGCCCGGCGACGACGCGCACGGCCTGCCGATCATCGTGCTGGTCAATGCCGGCTCCGCCTCCGCCGCCGAGATCGTGGCCGGCGCGCTGCAGGATCAGCGCCGCGCGATCGTGATGGGCGAGCGCAGCTTCGGCAAGGGTTCGGTGCAGACGCTGCTGCCGCTGACCGACGACACCGCGCTGCGCCTCACCACCGCGCGCTACTTCACGCCGTCGGGCCGATCGGTGCAGGAAGGCGGCATCCATCCCGACATCGACGTGCCGCAGCTTTCCGACCCGGACTACAAGGACCGGCCCAAATTCCGCGAGGACGATCTGCGCCGCCACCTGATCAACGAGGCGAAGGTGGACGACAGCGTGCTGGAGGCGGACAGCAAGAGCGATCCGCGCTTCGCCGCATCGGCCGACGCGCTGAAGAAGCAGGGAGTCAACGATTTCCAGCTGAGCTACGCGCTGCAGACGCTGTCGAGGCTCGATCCGTCGGCGCCGGCCACCAAGGTCGCCGCCGCGCTGCCGCCGACGCCGTCGCTCGTCCCCACCGCCAATTGATCGGCCGGCCATGACCAACCTGTCGCGCGCGCGGCTGATCGCGATTCTTCTGCCCAACGCGCTCCTGTGGGGGGCGATCGGATCGCAGGTGTTCGGAGGCCTCGTGCCGTGCGAGATGTGCATGTGGCAGCGCTGGCCGCATGTCGCCGCGATCGTGCTGGCGCTTATCGCCATCGCGCTGCGCGGCAATCCGTCGGCCTCGCGCGCTTTCACTCTGCTCGCCGCGCTGGCGATCCTCGTCTCGGGCGGGCTGGGCGTCTATCACGCGGGCGTCGAATATCATTGGTGGACCGGCCCGACGCGCTGCACCGGCAACCACTTCACCTCGATCGCCGATCTGATGAAGGCGCCGGTGGTGATGTGCGATGTGCCGCAGTGGAAGCTGGGCGGCATCAGCCTCGCCGGTTTCAACGCGATCTTCTCGATCGTCGGCGGTCTGATCGTGGCGGCGCTGGCCTCGCGGAAGCCTGCCCGGTGAGCGACCCCGATACCCGATCGATGATCCGCGTCGATCAGGCCGGCGAGTTCGGCGCGACGCGCATCTATGCGGGCCAGCTCGCGGTGCTCGGCACGCGGTCCGAGGCGGCGCGCCCGATCGCGCGCATGGCGGCGCAGGAGGAACGGCACCGGCAGGTGTTCGATCGCATCGTGGCGGAACGCGGCGTGCGTCCCACCCTGCTCGCGCCCCTGTGGGACAAGGCCGGCTTCCTGCTGGGTGCTGCGACCGCGCTGATTTCGCCCGAGGCGGCGATGGCCTGCACCGCCGCGATCGAGACCGAGATCGACCTCCATTATGCCGAGCAGCTGGAGCAGCTCGGCACCACCGATCCCGAGCTTTCCGCGACGATAGCCGAGTTCCAGGCCGAAGAGGTCGAGCATCGCGAGACCGCGATCGCGGAAGGTGCCGAGCGCGCGCCCGCCTACCCCATCCTCTCCGCCGCGATCCGGCTGGGCTGCCGCGCCGCGATCGGGCTGTCGAAGCGGATCTGACGCGACGCCGCCACCGCGGCGTGATGCCGCCCTGCCTCATATCGCGACTGGCGCGCGCCGCCTCCCTTGACGCTTGCCAGAACCGTCCCACCTAGTCATGCGTTGCTAGATTGAAGCTCCGATCGGGGAATCCGTGATGCGCAGGCTGCTTATCCTTACCCTCGCCCTGTCCGGCGCGACCGGCATCCAGATCGCGGCGCCGATGCCCGCCCTCGCCCAGATCAGCGCGGACCGCGTGATCGACATCTATGGCAACGAGAAGTGCCCGAGCAGCGGCGGCCAGCAGATCGTCGTCTGCCGCCGCCACCCCGAAACCGAGCGCTACCGTATCCCCAAGGATCTGCGCGACAGCGAGCCCGAGCCGCAGGCGGCCGGCGGCAACACCAACGCGCTGAGCGCGGTCAACACCACCGGCGGCACCGGCGTGCAGATCCAGAGCTGCAACGCGATCGGCGCGGGCGTCAACGCCGGCTGCACCAAGTCCCAGATCGACAACTGGAAGGCGCAACAGCGCGCGCAGAAGAAGGCCGAAGAAGACATTCCCTGATCGCGCCGCTTGTCGCGCGACCCGCTCGTTCAGCACCGCGAAAGCCTGTAACGGGCTTGGCTACGTGACCCTTTCGACATTCGAGGTCCCGATGACGACCGCGCTTACCACCATCCGATCGCTGGCCGTCGCCGCGGCCGGATTCCTGATGGGCCTGCTGCTCGCCGCATGGGCGCTGCCGATCGCGGCACGGGCCGAGCCGCCCGCGCCCACGCAGACCGCCGCCGCGCAGCCGGTCGACAACGACGCCAAGACCGTCTCGATCGTCGTCTACGGCGACGATCCCTGCCCGCAGGGCAAGAATGACGAGATCGTGGTCTGCGCGCGCGAGCCGGAAAGCGAGCGCTATCGCATCCCCAAGCGCTTCCGCGGCAAGAAGGGCGAAAACGCGCCGAGCAACGCATGGGGCAACAAGGTCCGCAGCGTGGACGACGCCAGCCGCTTCGCCGCGGGCCTGCCGGACACGTGCTCGGCCGTGGGCAGCGGCGGCCAGACCGGCTGTTACCAGAGCTTCGTCAACCAGGCCGCGGCCGAACGGCGTATGCAACAACAGCAGAAGCAGGATCAGGCGGACGGCAATCCTCAATATTGATATTTCAGGCACTTGCACCCGACGCCATGGGAACATAGAATGAACACATGGCGCAGCTCGATATCCAGGCCAAGCTGGCGATCCTCGCCGATGCGGCGAAATACGATGCCTCCTGCGCATCCTCCGGCACCGCCAAACGCGATTCGGCGGGCAAGAAAGGCGGCATCGGATCGACGGAGGGGATGGGCATCTGCCATGCCTATGCGCCGGACGGCCGCTGCATTTCTCTGCTCAAGATCCTGCTGACCAACAGCTGCATTTTCGACTGTCATTACTGCATCAACCGCAAGAGCTCGAACGTCCGGCGCGCGCGCTTCACGGCGGAGGAGGTCGTGCAGCTCACCCTCTCCTTCTACCGGCGCAATTATATCGAGGGGTTGTTCCTTTCCTCCGGCATCATCCGCTCGTCCGATTACACGATGGAGCAGATCGTCGAGGTGGCGCGGTCGCTGCGCGAGGATCACGGCTTTCGCGGCTACATCCACCTCAAGACGATCCCGGATGCCGATCCGAAGCTGCTGGAACTGGCCGGGCGTCATGCCGATCGCCTGTCGATCAACGTCGAGCTGCCGACCGTCGCGGGCCTCGAGCGTCTCGCGCCCGAAAAGTCGGCGACGCGGATCGAAGGCGCGATGGGCGCCCTGCGTCACGGTATCGAAGACGGGCGCGACGCGAAGAAACGCTACAGGGCGGCGCCCGGCTTCGCACCCGCCGGCCAGTCCACCCAGATGATCGTCGGCGCGGATGCGGCGACCGACCGCGACATCGTGGCGCGCGCCAGTACGCTCTATGATCGCTATCAGCTGCGTCGGGTCTATTATTCGGCGTTCAGCCCGATCCCCGATGCCAGCGCGGTGCTGCCGCTCAAGCGCCCGCCGCTGATGCGCGAACACAGGCTCTACCAGTCCGACTGGATGATGCGCTTCTACGGCTTCGCACCGGGAGAGGTCGCCGCCGCCGCCGATCCCGCGACTGGGATGCTGCCGCTCGACATCGATCCCAAGCTCGCCTGGGCGCTCAGGTTCCGCGAGGCCTTCCCGGTGGACGTCAACCGCGCCCCGCGCGAGGCGCTGCTGCGCGTGCCCGGCCTCGGCCCCAAGGCAGTGGACGGCATCCTCACCGCGCGCCGCTGGCGACGCCTGCGGCTGGAGGACGTCGCCCGGCTCACCCGCTCGATCGCGAAGCTGCGCCCGTTCCTGATCGCCGAGGACTGGCGGCCGACGACGCTCGGCGAGGTTGCGGCGCCGGTCGCCCGCCCGAAGCGGGAGCAGCTGGAACTGTTCGCGGCCTAGGCGGCTGGACAGCGCATGGCCGGGTCGTCACCGTATCGCCGGGGACAGCAGGGGATGGACGACATGGATGGTGTGCGGGATGCGGTGGCGCTAGGCCGCCACGCTGTGATCTGGGCTTTTGTCTGGGTCGTGACAAAGGTGATCGGCGCCATCATCGCTCTGTCCTGCGCGCTGGCTCTCCATCGGCTTCCTGCCGATTTCCGGCTCGATTCGGCCCCCTTGTCATCCACCGCCGTGACGCTCGTGCAGGCGCAGGCGGCCTTGTCGTCGCTATCGCTGATCGCTTTCGTCATATCCGCCGCAATCGGTTGCTGCTGGATCTACCGGATGGTGAAGGTGACGCGGGTCATCGGAGAGGGCGTTTCGGTGACACCCGGATGGTCGGTCGGCTGGTTCTTCATTCCCGTAGCCTGCCTGTTCCGGCCGTTCGAGGGGATCAAGGAAGCATGGCAGGTGACGGTCAATCCGGCGGATTGGCCTCACGTGGCGGTGCCGACGATGCTGCGCGTCTGGTGGGGCCTGTGGCTCGGTCTCAATTTCGTCGATTACTTCGCCAGCATGGGGCCGCGCATCGATCCGGGCATCGATGGCGTCGAACTGATCTCCTGGGGTCTGGTCGCATCGGGTGCGATTGCTGTCGCGCTGACGATCGTCTGGTCGCGGATCGTGCGGTCGATCAGCCGCTCCCAGGCGTTGTTGCTGAACGCTTCGGCATTCCGCTGAGGATTATGAGGGTGATGCGTGCCACTGGTCCGGTTAGCCGCGGAGGATGATTTCGACGGGTGGCGCGCCGCTGCCCGCGCCGCCGCCCGGCTCGATATACCGCCGGAAGGGCTGCACTGGCAGGTGGGCGACCAGCTGACCGATCTCTTCGCCGGCGCGACGGAGCCGCCGCTGCCCCCCGCCCCCGCCGGCGCCGCCTTCTCCGTGCCACGCCCGTTCGTGACGCTCGCCGAGACGGTGATCCTGCATCGCGATCCGGAGCGCTTCGGCCTGCTCTACACGATGCTGCTGCGCCTGCGTGACGAGCCGCGCCGGATCGAGGACGAGACCGATCCGCTCCGTCGCCGGCTGGAGGAGATGGCCAAGGCGGTGCGCCGCGACATCCACAAGATGCGCGCCTTCCTGCGCTTCCGCGAGGTGGCGGACGACGACGGCGTGGCCCGCTTCGTCGCCTGGTTCGAGCCAGAGCATCATATCGTGCGCGCCAATGCCGGCTTCTTCCAGCGCCGCTTCGCCAACATGCGCTGGTCGATCCTGACGCCCGACGTTTCGATCCACTGGGACGGCGAGCGGCTCGCGCAAGGCCCCGGCGCATCGAAAGCAGACGCCCCCGACGGCGACCCGACCGAGGAGGTGTGGAAGACCTATTACGCCTCGATCTTCAATCCGGCGCGCCTGAAGACGCACGCGATGCTGAAGGAGATGCCCAAGAAATACTGGAAGAACATGCCCGAGACGGCGCTGGTCCCCAGCCTGATCGCGGGCGCGCAGGCGCGGGAGACGGAGATGGTGGCGACGCAGGCGAAACGTACCGGACCGGGCGGCAACGCGCAGGCCGCGCTCGCCGCGCTGCGCGAGGAAGCGGCGCATTGTCGGCGCTGCCCGCTCTGGCAGCCGGCGACACAGACGGTGTTCGGTGAGGGGCCGGCGGATGCCGCCTTGCTCTTCATCGGGGAGCAGCCGGGCGATCAGGAGGATCTGGCGGGCAAGCCCTTCGTCGGCCCCGCCGGGCAGCTCTTCGATCGCGCGCTGGCCGAGGCCGGCGTCGATCGCGCCACCGCCTACGTCTCCAACGCGGTCAAGCATTTCAAGTTCGAGCCGCGCGGCAAACGCCGCATCCATGCCAAGCCCAATACCGGAGAAATCGAGGCGTGCCACTGGTGGATCGATCAGGAGCGCGCGATCGTGCGGCCGAAGGTGACGGTCGCGCTCGGCGCGACGGCGGCGCACTCGCTGTTCGGCAAGGCGATGACGATTGCGAAGGCGCGCGGCGCGCCGATCGCGCTGGACGATGGATCGGAAGGCTGGATCACCGTCCACCCGAGCTTCCTGCTGCGGCTCCCCGACGAGGATCGCAGGGCGGAGGAATATGCGCGCTTCGTGGACGATCTCAGGAAAGTCGGCGAGCGCGCGAAGGCGCTCGCCGGATAGGGTTCAGCGATACCGCCAGCCGCCGTGCCAGCGGTCGCGGTGTGCCCAGTAGCGATGGCCATCCCAATAGCCGTGATGCGGATAATAGGTGCCGATCACGAGTGCACCGTCCGGCGCCACGACCGCCGGCCCCGGCCCCATGTTCGGGCGGCAATGGCCGTAATAGCCGCGATGGCCGCCCGGACCGCAGCCCTGGCGTGCGTCGGCGGGAGTAACGGCGGCGATCATGGCGCCCGTTGCGAGCGCGGCCAGAAGGATCCTTTTCATCTTATCCTCTTCCATGACAGGACCGGCAAATACGGGCCGGACAATTCTTGAACGCACAGAATGCGGATTTCAGTCGATGTATTTTTCGTAACGTATGTTTATTCGGCCGCGAGCAGCGATTCCGCGCCGCCGAGATCGACCGAAACCAGCCGGCTGACGCCGCGCTCCACCATCGTCACGCCGAACAGCCGGTGCATCCGCGCCATGCTCACCGCATTGTGGGTGACGACGAGGTAGCGTGTGTCGGTCTCCTGCGTCATCTGGTCGAGCAGATCGCAGAAGCGCTCGATATTGGCATCGTCTAGCGGTGCGTCGACCTCGTCGAGCACGCAGATCGGCGCCGGGTTGGTGAGGAACAAAGCGAAGATCAGCGCGACTGCCGTCAACGCCTGCTCGCCGCCGGACAGGAGAGTCAGCGAGGCAAGCTTCTTGCCCGGCGGCTGGGCCATGATCTCCAGCCCGGCCTCCAGCGGATCGTCGCTGTCGATCAGCGCGAGATGCGCCTCGCCGCCCGCGAACAGGCGCGTGAAGAGCCGGCGGAAATGGCCGTCCACCGCCTCGAACGCCGCAAGCAACCGCGCGCGCCCCTCGCGGTTGAGACTGCCGATCGATCCGCGCAGGCGGGAGACGGCCTCGGCCAGCTCGTCGCGCTGCGCCGCCTGCGTGGTGCGTTCGCTGTCGAGTTCGCCGAGTTCCTGCTCGGCAACGAGGTTGACCGGGCCGATACGCTCGCGATCGAGATTGAGCCGGTCGAACCGCGCGGATTCTGCGCCGGCCTCGCCGACCTCCTTCGCATCGAAGCCGGCTTTCTCGGGTAATACCGGCGCCGGGCACTGGAAACGCTCGCCGGCAATCCGGCCCATCTCGACGCGGCGCTGCTCGTGATTTTCGTGGCGGGCGACGGCGGTGGCGCGGGCCTCGCGCGCGGAGGCCGCCGCCTCGCCGGCATCGCCCGCGACGCGCTCGGCCTCGCGCAGCAATTGCTCCGCCTCGCGCTCGGCGAGCGCGGTGGTCTCGCCGGTCTTGGCGGCGTCGGCACGCTCGGTCTCGGCGGCGGCGATGCGCGCCTCGACCTGCTTCGGCGCTGGCGCGAGCATCTCCGCCTCGTCCGCCGCCGCTCCGGCACGCGCCGTCATTTCCTTGATACGCTTGGCGGCGTCCCCTGCGCGCGCGTTCCAGCTTTTGGCCTCGGCACGGGCGGAGGCAGCACGGTCGCGATCGGCGGACAACCCGCGATCGAGCGCAGCGAGGTCGAGGCGATATTGGCCGACCTGCGCGCGCGCCTGATCGGTCGCGGCACGCTGCGCGGCGACGGCGCGGGCAGTCTCGGCACCATCGGGCAAGGCGAGTACCGTCTGCTCGGCCTGCTGCACCTCCCGCGCAGCATCGTCGCGCTCGGATGCTGCACCTTTCGCGCGCTCGGCCAGTTCGGCGCGGCGCGATTCCACCCGCTCGATCGCGACGCGCGCGCGGCCCTCGACCATCGCCTCGTCGCGGGCGCGGCGCTCCGCCGCCGCTTGTGTCGAACGTGCAGCCTGGCCGTCGCGTTGCGCAGCATCGAGCGTCGCTGCCACCGTCGCAAGCGCGCGATCCGCCGCAGCAACGGCATCGCGCGCGGGTGCCAGCTGACCTTCGATCTCGGTCAGACGATTGCGGCGGATCAGCCCTTCGGCCGCCGCAGCGCCACGATCCTCGGCGACGAAACCGTCCCAGCGCCGCAGCCGTCCATCGCGCGTGACGAGCCGCTGGCCCACGCCGAGCCTGATCGATCCGTCATCGGCATCGACCACGCCGATCTGCGCCAGCCGACGCGCCAGCTCGGCCGGCGCCTCGACATGATCGGACAGCGCCACGCAGCCCTTGGGCAGAGCGGGATCGCCCGCCGCATCGGCGCCCGCCCAGCGCACGGCGCCCTCGCCGATCGGCGCTTCGAGATCGTCGCCCAGCGCGGCCGCCAGAGCGCGCTCGTAGCCGGGCGCCGCGCTGATCCGGTCGATAGCCTTGCCACGCCCGTCGCGCTTGGGCAGCGAGCGCGCCAGCGCCGCCGCCTCCGATTCGAGCGAGGCGAGATCGGCCCGCGCCGCCGCCAGCGCCGCCTGCGCCGCGTCGCGCTCGCCGAGCGCCGCGACGCGCCGCGCCTCCGCCGCGACGATCGCCTCCGCTGCGGACGCCGCCTCCGCCTCGGCCGCTTCCCTTGCGATGGTGGCGCGCGCCAGTTCCGCCTCATGCTG